>JAISIO010000164.1 GCA_031262005.1 Bacteroidales bacterium | reverse complement strand
GGCGGATTGTACGTTTATTTGCAAAATGCGTGGTGGAGTGAACAGCGAGTTCCGTTTCATTTTCAAGACGACATTTCCTACGCTTTGGGCTTGGATAAAGCAGGACATTTCACCTCATCGGTTTTGGTATCCACGGCATTTGCCGATTTATATACTTTGGCAGGAATACGACGCAAAAATGCCCTCTGGTTGGGAGCTGGAACATCTATTGCCTGCGCCACAATTGTTGAAATTCGTGATGCACTGGCTCCCTATTGGGGATTTTCAAAATACGATGAGATAGCTAATATTGCCGGTGCTTTGTATCCGGTGCTGCAAGAAAAAGTGCCGTTTTTCAGAAGTTTTAATTTCCGCTGGAGTTACAGTTTTACCAAACCATCGTATTATATGTCGTTGCCCGAAAATAAAAACAGCATTTTTTTGGACGACTACGAACGGCAGAATTTTTGGTTTACCATTGATATTGCCCGTTTATTTTTTCCCAACAAAGACCATAGAAAATTTCCGTACTTTATAGACTTAACCATAGGAATGAGTGCACGTGATATAAGCGGCGTGGAAGACCCTGCAAGAAATGAAAGCTTAGGTTATAAAACGGGATACAGAGAATGGTTTATAGGTTTCGACATTAATCTTTCAAAATTGCAATTTACCGATACAAAAGTTGAACGGTATGTACGCAAATATTTGAATTTCTATCATGCACCAATGCCCGCGGTGCGTGTAAATCCTAATACAAAAGCCTACATTGTGAATTGGTAGAGAAAAAATCCGAAATACTTTTTTTGAATTATTAATTGTTAATTATTAATTGTTACTTACTTTTGCCTTCGTAGTTTTCACACATTTATGACCGAACAAATCGTAATAACACTTCTTGATTACATTGGCACATTTGCCTTTGCCGTGAGTGGTGCTTTGGCAGCAGCCGAAAAAAAATTTGATATTTTCGGAGCCATTTTTCTTGGTTTTGTTACGGCAATTGGTGGCGGTACACTTCGTGACTGTATGATAGGCAATACCCCTGTAGCATGGTTGCACAACATTAATATTTTTTATACCATACTATTTGCCGTGCTCATTACATTTTTATTTCGTACTACGATTGTAAAATTTTTCAAAACCCTGTTTTTATTCGATACCATAGGAATTAGCGTATTTACCATTATTGGCATACAAAAAGGATTTGCAGCCGACATTTCAACCCCTACGGCAATTATGATGGGCATAGCAACGGCAGTAGTTGGCGGCGTTTTTCGCGATGTGTTGTGCAACGATATTCCTCTTATTTTTCACAAAGAGATTTATGCTACTGCTTGTTTGGTAGGTGGCGTTGCATATGTGTTACTGCTTCAATTCGATTTCAATGGTGTGGCGGCAATAGTGGCAGCTTGCCTCATTTTTGCGGTGCGCACGCTCAGTGTACGCTATAATTGGTCGTTGCCAAAGTTTAAGTAAAAATAGGATTTTATCGAGGAAGATTATATCTTTGCAGGGTAAACAAAAATATATTGATATGGAAACGCTTACACCAACTAAATCCAAAAACTACTGTTTTCCTCAAGACAAACCTGCTACAAAAGAGGAATTATCGAAGCATATTAAAAATGCTATGAGTACAGGGTATAGTCTGACGTATGAAGAACATGAGCAAAAAATGGCAGAATTTATGAAAAAACTCTAACGTATGCCTCCAATAAAAATCTCGTTTCGCTCTACGTATCACGAATCGCTTGAAAGTGTGATGAAATATAGCGCACATACATTTGGGAAAAGAGTAACAAACAAATTTTATAGTGAAATACAACAAAAAGTAAGGCTTTTGTTCACTATGCCGAATATGTATGCAAAGTGCCGTTTCATTGATAGTACAGACTCTATAACATTCCGTAATATTACTGTTCGCAGCTATTTAATAATTTATTCCGTAACAGCACATCAAGTTACTGTGATTGACATTATACATAGCTCTATTAATCCCGAAAACATGAAAAATAGAGTAGAATAATGTCATTAAATTACCCAAAAAACATCGAACAAAAAATAGGTTTCGACCACATTCGCAACCACATTGTAGAATTGTGCCAAAGCGATTTAGGCAAAACGCACATTCACGAATTACAATTTTCGCATTCGCAAGAAAGTATAGAACAATCGCTTAATTGCTGTACCGAAATGAAGGATATTTTGACCTTCGACAAGGATTTTCCCACACCATCGTTTTCGCACGTGTGGCAGGCAGTGCAAGCAATAAAACCCGATGAAACGTTCTTTCAACCAGCAGATTTATTTATTTTGCGCAAATCGTTGCTCGAAATTCATGATGTGTTGAATTATTTCAAAAAACACGAAGACAGCTACCCTGCCCTATTTTCACTTACAGAAAGCATTGCAATTCCCCGAGAAGTGTGTGCGGCAATTGAAAAAATTATTGATAGTACGGCGCAATTGAAAGATAACGCGAGCAAACAATTAGTAGAAATTCGCAGTGCAATACGGCAAAAAAAACACACTGTGGCAAGAATTATGGCTCAGAAATTAAGTGCTGCCCGCAAAGAAGGCTGGTGCGAGAGCGATACCGAACTTTCAATGCGCAACGAACGCCTCGTAATTCCTATGCAAACCGCCTTCAAACGTAAAATTCAAGGTTTTGTGCACGATGAATCTATGAGCGGTAAAACGTCGTTTGTAGAACCTGTTGAAGCATTTGAAATTAACAATCACATTCAATCGTTACACTTTGAAGAGCAAAAGGAAATTGTACGTATTCTCAAAGAAATCACCACTTTTATTCGTCCTTTTGTGAGCGAAATTGAGGTGGCATATTCTCTACTTGGCGTGTTTGACAGTTTACAAGCAAAAGCACGATTTGCCTTGCGCATCAATGCCAATAAACCGCAGATTGTGCCGCAAGGAGAAATTTCACTCTATAATGCGAGACACCCTTTGCTTATTATTTCTTTTAAACAACAACAAAAGCAGGTCGTTCCACTTCACGTAGAACTCAATGCCGAACAGCGTTTGCTGGTGATTTCCGGTCCGAATGCCGGCGGCAAATCGGTATGTTTGAAAACAATTGCGCTGCTACAATATATGTTACAATGCGGACTACTCATTCCTGCCGATACGCACAGCAAAGTTGGAATTTTTTGCAATCTATTTATTGACATTGGCGATGAACAATCACTTGAAAATGACCTAAGCACCTATAGTTCTCACCTACAAAATATGAAATATTTCATCAATCATGCCGATAACAAAACGCTTGTGTGCATTGACGAATTTGGTACAGGAACCGAACCGATGTTGGGCGGCGCAATTGCCGAAAGTGTGCTCGAAACACTACACAACAACGGAGTATTTGGTGTAATTACCACGCATTATACCAATTTAAAACACGCCGCCACCGCTTTGAAATTTGCCATAAACGGTGCCATGCTTTTTGATTTACAGGAATTGAAACCACTCTATAAATTGCGTATGGGAAGTGCCGGAAGTTCCTTTGCTTTTGAAATTGCGGCATCAATCGGTCTGCCGCCACTGGTAATTGAACGCGCCAAACATAAAATTGGCAAAGAACACGTAGATTTTGATAAAAACCTAAAAAAACTTGAAGAAGAAAAACAATATATTTTCAAGAAAAAAGAAAGTTTAAAACGACAACAAGAAGAAATTCAAGGACTTAAAAAATCGTATTCGCACAAATTAGAAGAACTTTCGCACAAGCGAAAAGAACTGCTCGAACAAACGCAACGAGAAGTAAAAGCAATAATTGATGGAGCGAATAAATCAATAGAAAATACTATTCGCACCATAAAAGAAGAGCAGGCAGACAAAGAAAAAACCAAACTCGCACGGCAAAAATTACAAGAAGAAACGCAGCTCACGGAACGTGCGATTAGCAAAAAACTACAAAAACAAACACCTTCTTCGCACAAGCAACAAAAAGACACATCCGCCTTAATTATTGGCGATTACGTGCACATAAAAGAGCAATCAGCTATTGGGCAAATAGTAGAAATCAATAAACGACAAGCTCTTGTGCAATATTCGCATAGTTCGCTCACGATAGCCCTGCAAAATTTGGAACGAGCACAAAAACCAAGGCATGAACACAAAACACATCTTGTGCAATCGTCCACAGAAACAATTGCACGAAAACGCAATGAATTTTCTCCTAAACTCGACCTACGTGGTAAGCGTGGCGACGAGGCATTGTATGAAGTGAAAGACTTTGTAGAAACCGCTTATATGCTACAAGTACGCCGTGTAGAAATTTTGCACGGGAAAGGCTACGGCATTTTGCGCAAACTCGTGCGCGATTATTTACTCTCAACCGATATTGTTGCCTCGTGCTCCGATGCTCCCCTTGATTTAGGAGGCGAAGGAATTACTGTGGTTGATATGAGTATTTAGGTTTCTTCTTCGTTCTCAAATAATTCGCGGTTTGTGCCTACACTTTACAATTAAAATGTATTTTTGTGTGTATCTTGTTTTTGGCATACGTGGCACGACTTTTGTAATTTTAGATACGAGAGACAAGAAACGAGAAACAATAAATATCTATCGGGCACTTCTAATAATTAACTACTTGCATATTAGCTATATACGTTGTATATTTGCATACAATAAAACGGTAGATTATGTCACGTGCAGCGAACTATAAAGCCAACGGTCGGATAG
>JAISIO010000172.1 GCA_031262005.1 Bacteroidales bacterium | reverse complement strand
TCGTCTTTTTTCTCTTCGGCAATCACACACTCTGTGGTGAGCATCATTCCTGCAATCGAAGCTGCATTTTCCAATGCTATACGAGTAACTTTTTTCGGATCAACAATTCCTGCTGCTTTTAGGTCTTCGTACACGTCGGTGCGAGCATTGTAACCGAAAGCTCCTTTACCTTCGCGCACTTTTTGCACCACTACCGAACCTTCACCACCTGCATTTGCCACAATTTGGCGCAATGGTTCTTCAATTGCACGACGGATAATGTGTACGCCTGTAGCTTCGTCATCATTGACAGTTGTTACCGCATCAAGAGCAGCCTGCGCACGCACTAACGCTACACCACCACCGGGGATAATTCCTTCTTCTACAGCAGCACGAGTTGCACTCAATGCGTCATCTACACGATCTTTTTTCTCTTTCATTTCAACTTCGGTAGCAGCTCCTATGTAAAGTACAGCCACACCGCCAGCAAGTTTTGCAAGACGTTCTTGTAGTTTTTCTTTATCGTAATCCGAAGTTGTGCTTGCAATATGCGAACGAATTTGAGCTACACGAGCTTCAATGCTTGCTTTTTCACCTGCACCACCCACTACAATTGTATTATCTTTGTTAATAGTGATTTTTTCGCACGAGCCAAGAACTTCCATTCCTGCAGCTTCTAATTTTAATCCCACTTCGTCGCTTACCACAGTTGCACCGGTAAGTACGGCAATATCTTGCAACATTTCTTTGCGACGGTCGCCAAAACCCGGAGCTTTTACAGCCGCAATTTTCAACGAACCACGCAATTTGTTCAACACAAGAGTTGTAAGAGCTTCACCATCAACATCTTCGGCAATAATTAAAAGTGGACGACCTGTTTGAACAACAGCCTCTAATATTGGCATAAGTTCTTTCATTGTCGATACTTTTTTGTCGTACAACAAAATGAAAGGATTATCCAAAACAGCTTCCATTTTTTCGGTATTTGTTACAAAATACGAAGAAATATAACCGCGATCGAATTGCATACCTTCAACTATTTCCACGGTTGTTTCGGTTCCTTTAGCTTCTTCAACGGTTATTACACCTTCTTTTTTCACTTTTTTCATTGCTTCAGCTATCAATTTGCCTATTTCGTCGTCGTTGTTAGCCGAAATGCGTGCAACTTGTTCTACTTTGTCGCCATCGCTTGGAATGAGTTCAGTTTGACTGTTAAGATTTGCAACCACGGCAGCTACCGCTTTATCAATACCTCGTTTTAAATCCATAGGATTTGCACCTGCTGCAACGTTTTTAAGTCCCACGCTTACAATTGCTTGCGCTAAAATTGTAGCAGTAGTTGTTCCGTCACCTGCATTATCGTTGGTTTTTGATGCCACTTCTTTTACCATTTGCGCACCCATATTTTCAAATGCATCGGCAAGTTCTATTTCTTTTGCCACGGTAACACCGTCTTTGGTAATATGCGGAGCACCGAATTTTTTCTCAATTACCACATTGCGTCCTTTTGGACCAAGTGTTATTTTTACTGCGTTTGCCAACGCATCAACGCCACGTTTCAATGAATCACGGGCTTCAATATCGAATTTTATTTCTTTTGCCATAATTAAGTTTGTATGTTTTTAAGTTAATAAGTTTGTAAGTTAGCAAGTTTCTATGTTTGTATGTTTGCGGATTACAATATTAGGAGAACGTCGTTTTGCGAAAGCAATAAGTAATTTTCGCCGTCAATGTTCAATTCTGTGCCGGCATATTTACCATATAGAACGGTATTGCCCACAGCTACTTCCATTTCTTCGTCTTTTTTTGCTTTTCCTATCGCAACTACTGTACCGGTCAAAGGTTTTTCTTTTGCCGAATCGGGAATAAAAATTCCGCTTGCTGTTTTTTGTTCTACCTCTTGCGGTTTCACTAATACCTTACCTGCAAGTGGTTTTCCTGTAACTTGTGCCATAATTTTGTTTTATTTTTAAGTTTAACAATTATTATACATTCATTTTTCAGTAATGAAATATTTTTGCGGAGCGTTATTCATAAATTGTGCCACACACTATTTTTATACAAAACATGAATTTTTGTCATATAAAACCATGTTTTTAGTGATATTAAAAAAAATGTCAGAATGCTCACTGACATTCTGACATTGTATGCGTAACTAAGTGTTCTATTACTGTTGAGCACCTTCGGTTGGCTGCATTCCTTCGGCAGTTGGCAATCCTTGCGGCATTTCCACCTGCGGCACATTTGTTTCAAAATACGAACGTTCTTCAACAACAATATTTTTTGGTAATGTTGCGGTGCCTGCCACACAGAATATTACAAGCGCAATAGCAAGTCCCCATGTCGCTTTTTCTAAGAAATCCGTTGTTTTGCGCACACCCATCATTTGATTGGTTGAGGCAAAGTTTGAAACCAAACCGCCACCTTTTGAGTTTTGAACTAAAACTATCAATACTAAAAGTATGCTTGTAATGATTATTAACGTTAAAATTAATCCGTTCATATTCTTGTGTTATGTTAATTGTATTGTATCTCTGAAATTTTTTGCGCAAAGTAAACACTTTTTTGTGGAAATTGCAACGCTAATTGCTCATAGATTTTAATTGCTTTGTTAAATTTTTTCTGTTGGACATATATTTTTGCCATTGTTTCGGTTATATATTCGCCTTCCTGAACGCTTCGTCCCGACTTATCGTATTGATTATCACCGATATTATCAACCGAAACTTGTGGCGTTACTTCGTATGACAAAAATTTATCAATAATAGATTGCTGTTCTTTTTTCTTTGATTCTTTTTCTTCGATTTTCGGTTGTGGTGCCGTTTCTGTTTCGGAAAACGATTGGGCTTCATGGTTTTTTACTTGCTGAACACGCAGCAAAATGGTTTCGGCAAGCGAAAGAGGTTTTTCGGATTGCGTCGGTTGGTTCTGCTCTTCAACACACTCAAAAACAATACTTTGCTCCGGCATTTGGTCGGCAAGTTCGGTGCTTTTCGGCTGTTCCTCGTTGTTGTTCTCCCCTACTTGTACCGCATTGTGTTGCTCGTCAATTTCAAATGCCGGCACTTCATCATTGTTCGGTTGATAGTGCTCTTCCATTGGTGTATGAACGTCGGCATTGTCGGCAATAAAGGTATTTTCTGTCAATTCAAACGAAATTACTTCATCGTCGGCACTGGTGGTCGATTCATTTTCTATTGCTTCCTCGTCTTGTATTTCCTCGCTCTTTGCTGTTTCCTGCGGAATTTCAAAGGGTATCATTTCGTTTTCAAACGTAAGCATTTCTTCCTCTTCCGTTGTGATTTGAGAACTTGTTGGCTCAACAAACAATTCTTTTGCAACAAAATCTTCAAAAACCCGTTGATTTCCGAGAAACATTCTTCGTGTCGGTAATGCTTCATCAAAAAGGATAGTGTCGGAATATTTCAAACTTTTTAAAAGCAATGTGTGAGCCGCCTGAAAATACGGATATTGTTCGGTTATATTCTGCAAATCGGCACGCGCTTCGGCACTGATAAGCGCAGGATTTTGCATATATGTTGAAAACGTTTGTAAATTCATAGTTTGAAAGTTTTTAAGTTTGAAAGTTTACAAGTTAGTAAGTTTAGCCGTCTTGTATCTAAAAATCTCGTGTCTTGTGTCTATCAGTCTTGTGTCTCGTGTCTAAAAGTCTTGTGTCTCGTTCCTAAAAGTCTTGTGTCTCGTGTCTAAAAGTCTTGTATCTAAACCATTACCAATTAGCAACAGCATCCATAAAAATTGCATCAATAATTTCTTCGGTAATCTGGCGAATAAGAGCATCTTCGATTGAAGCAAAATTTTCGCTTACCGGATAATCGCGAAATTGGGAGAAGGTTTTTTCAAAACTTTTGGTTTCGTCTTTGGTGTTGGTAAACTTCACTCGCACACTTATTGTAAAACGATATTGCGCAGCCACTTGTGCTGCGGTAACCCCCTGAAACGTTGTGGTATAATCGGTAATTGCACCTTCAAATTGCAAATCGCCATTAGCATTCACAAGCGTCAATCCGGCACTTGAACGCATTTTATCTTTTAATCCTTCGGTAATAATATCGCTCAATGCTGCATTTTTCACGGCAGCATTGTTCTGTATGTATGCCACCGAAAATGTTTTAGTATCCGGCGAAATGGAAGCTCCTGTAAAAGAATAATTTACCGAGCAAGAACACAGAATGAACAAAGAACAACTACTAATTAATAATTTGAAAATTGAGATTCGGGAATGTGCCAAAGTGAAAATATGCCGAAGTAAAAACGGGCAACGTACATTGTTCATAATAAACTGATTTTTTAGCATATTGACTTAATTATTAGCTCATTCAAAGATTATATTCTTTTATTTTTCTGTACAGTGTTCGTTCCGAAATTCCAAGTTCTTTTGCAGCTAATTTTCGTTTGCCGTTGTATTTCGCAAGAGCTCGTTTTATTATGTCCATTTCGTTGTTGGCAAGCAGGAGCGTATTTTCAACTATTTCTTGCGCATCTTCAATGTGCGGCATTGCGTTGTTCTTTGGCTCATACACGGTTATTTCCTCTTTTTCGTCATGTTGTTGCTTGTCATAATATGCCACATCGGTAGAGTATATTTTTTGCAACATTTGTGCATTTTCATTCGACAATTGCAAATCACTTTCGCTTGAACTAAGAATATCGAACACCAGTTTTTTCAATTCGTTCATGTCTTTTTTTAAATCAAAAAGGAGTTGAAACAACGAATCGCGTTCATTAGCGTAGTTGGCATTTGAATTGTTCTTTTCTATAACAACAAGCGATTGACTTTGATTAATTTCGGGCAAATACGCCAATAATGTATGTGCCGAAACGTTCCGCTCTTTTTCGAGAATAGAAATTTGTTCGGCTATATTCTTCAACTGGCGAATATTACCTTTCCAATAATAATTGGTAAGCAACTCATTAGCAGCATCGTCCAAACGCAAAGGCGGAATAGCATGTTTTTCGCACATATCTGCCGTGAATTTTCGGAACAAAAGCGGAATATCTTCACGTCGTTCGCGCAAAGGAGGTATTGAAATCGGCACTCGATTGAGCCTATAATATAAATCTTCACGAAATTTTCCAGTCTCAATTGCCGTTTGTAAATTAATGTTGGTTGCAGCAATTATGCGCACATTCGTTTTTTGAATTTTCGATGAACCCACACGAATATATTCGCCCACTTCGAGCACGCGCAACAAACGCACTTGTGTGCTCAGCGGCAATTCACCCACTTCATCAAGAAAAATTGTGCCTCCGTTAGCTAATTCAAAGTACCCTTTTCGGCTGTCGATAGCTCCGGTAAAAGCACCCTTTTCGTGCCCAAAAAGTTCGGAATCTATGGTTCCATCTGGAATTGCACCGCAATTTATGGCTATATATTGATTGTGTTTCCGAACACTGTTTTGATGAATAATTTGCGAAAACACCTCTTTTCCTGTACCACTTTCGCCAACAATCAACACTGATAAATCAGTAGGAGCAATTTGTATAGCAGTTTCTATGGCTTGATTGAGTGCCAGAGAATTGCCTATAATTCCGAAACGTTGCTTTATTTGTTGTATATTCACATTCATACTGCAAAAGTATGAATTTTAATTGATACTTTGCACATTCACTACTATCAAAAATTGGAAACACTCTGTATGAAAGTACAGGAAACTTCTAAAAATATAGGGTTAGTGGTTAATGGTTAATGATTAATGGTTAATGGTTAGAGCTAACTCCTCTAACTCCTTTAACTTCTCTAACTCCTTTAACTTCTTAACTCCTTTAACTTCTCTAACTCCTTTAAAAATAGATATTTTCAGCCCTCCACACACAAATTCTTTGTTTGCCTTAATTAAAGATTTATCGTTTACAATTAATTATTGTATGTTTGCATTATATCCAAAACGTATAATCAATGACACGATACATTTTTACGCTGTTCTTTACTGCACTATGCTTGTTCCAATCGGTAGTAGCACAACCCGTGCAGACCACCACGCCGAAAGTTACGTCCATTACTCGCATTTTATTTATTTTCGATGCATCATATAGTATGACCGGTATGTGGGGCGAACGCTCTAAAATGGACGTTGCTCGCTCAGTACTTATTCCGTTTATTGATAGCATATCGAAAATTCCCAACACCGAACTTGCATTGCGTATTTACGGCAATCGAAGTCCTGTGCCGCCGCAAGACTGTAGCGACACTCACTTAGAAGTACCTTTCGGCAACAATAATATTACCGAAATTATTAAAAAGATTACCACCGTGCAGCCGCGAGGAACCACCCCTATAGCCCACTCACTTGAATTGGGCGCACAAGATTTTCCGCGCGATAGTACCGCTCGCAATATTGTGTTTCTCATAACCGACGGCATAGAAGCCTGCGACGGCGACCCATGCGCTATTTCGCGCGAATTGCAGAAAAAAGGAGCTATTCTTCGCCCGTTTATTATTGGCGTGGGCAGCGATATTGATTTCAACAAAGTGTTCGACTGTGCCGGCGATGTATTTACCGCCTATTCCCACGATGAATTTTTGCCGATTTTGAACACCGCCATGCAAAAAGCATTAATTACCACTCCCCTGCAAGTATATTTACTCGATATTTACAAAAAGCCCAAAGAAACCGATGTGCCCATGACTTTTTTTGATGCCGAAAGCGGAATTGCCCGCTATCACTTTGTGCATTCGGTTATACGCTCTGCCGAACCCGATATTTTGTTTTTAGACCCTTTGGTGCGCTACAAAATAAAAGTACACACCATGCCACCCGTGTATTCCGACGAAGTAAATTTAGAAGCAGGAAAACACACCATTGTAAAAATAGATGCTCCGCAAGGGTATTTGCACATAGAGCGTCCTACGGGATTTTCTCACAACATAGAAAGCATTGTACGCAAGGCAAATGATATGCACACACTTACAACACAGCGTAGTGGCGAAACGGTAAAATACCTAATCGGTGAATATGATTTGGAAGTGCTTACCCTACCGCGCACTTATTTTTACGGAGTGCGCATAAAACCTGACGAAACCACCACTATCAGTATTCCACAACCCGGACGAGTGAGTTTTTCGCGCACACAACAAGGATTCGGGGCAATTTATATCAACAGAAACAATACCGATTACGAATTTGTAACCAATCTGGAAATTTCGCCCAAAGGAAAGGAGGTATTTACCCTACAACCAGGCAACTATGTGCTAATATGGCGTGCCAAAAACGAAAACGACACCGAAAAATCAATTCATACATATTTTGAAATAACTTCGGGCAAATCGGTATTTGTAAATTTGCCGTAAGATTAATCAGCAAGGGGTTTCAACCTTGTTTAATCCAAACATATATGCAAATTTCATACGATTGCCCTAAAATTGTTCATTGTTCATTGTTCATTGTTCATTAAATTTATATTTTTGCACAAAAATTTTTATGTGTTAATGATACTGTTATTTGCTGTGGAATTCATTCACAACTATTCATCAGTGATCATTAATCACTAACCATTAATAATTAATCACTTAAACAAAATGTCAATCCCTGTAATTAGTGCCGAAGAGGCAGCAACACACGTTCACAACGGTTTCAATGTAGGAGTTAGCGGTTTTACCGCAGTTGGTTGTCCCAAAGCAATAGGTGCTGCAATTGCCGCTCGCGCTCAAGCCGCACACGCTGCCGGCAATGAATTTAAAATCAATCTGTTTACCGGTGCTTCTACTGGTGATTCTCTCGATGGCGTGCTTTCTCGCGCTGATGCCATGAATTTGCGAACTCCCTACCAATCGTACAAAGATTCGCGCGCCGCAATCAACGAACGCCGTGTGAATTATTTCGATTATCACTTATCACAATTGGCGCAGGACTTGCGTTACGGCTTTTTCGGCAAACTCAATGTGGCTGTGCTCGAAGTGTGCGATTATAACGACAATGGAGAATTGGTTTTAACATCAGCTGTAGGTAATGCTCCTACGTTTGCTGCTCTTGCCGATATTATTATTTTGGAACACAACCAACGCCGTCGTAAAGACTTACGCGGTCTGCACGATATTTATATGCCACTTGACCCGCCTAACCGCCGTGAAATTCCACTATACAAACCAAGCGACAAAATCGGATCTCCTGTACTGAAAGTTGACCCTGCAAAAATTGTAGGTGTTATAAAAACCGATTTAGCCGATGAAATCGGCGGATTCACACCAATTGACGAAACCACCATGAAAATCGGCGAAAATGTAGCCAATTTCTTAGCAGGTGAAATCAAACGAGGAACTATTCCTGCATCGTTCTTGCCTATTCAATCGGGCGTGGGCAATATAGCCAATGCAGTGCTTGCGTGCATGGGTAGCAACCCGGGTATTCCACCGTTTGAAATGTTTACCGAAGTTATTCAAGATGCCGTAATTGGTTTGCTCGAAAGCGGAGATATTAAATTTGCCAGCGGTAGTTCACTCACGTTGAGCAACGATTTGATGGAGAAAGTATATAGCAATTTGGATTTTTTCAAACCACGCTTAATATTGCGCCCGCAAGAAGTATCGAACAGTCCCGAATTGGCTCGCCGCATGGGATTAATTTCAATTAACACTGCTATTGAAGCCGACATTTACGGTAACATTAATTCTACTCACATTATGGGAACCAAAATGATGAACGGTATTGGCGGTTCAGGCGATTTCACCCGTAATGCATATATGTCAATTTTCACAACACCTTCGGTAGCAAAACACGGAGCAATCAGCGCATTTGT
>JAISIO010000098.1 GCA_031262005.1 Bacteroidales bacterium | reverse complement strand
TACGACTGAAATTAAAAGATAGAATATTGTGTGTTTTTCCGAATAAATTCTCCAATACCAACCCTCATCAGCAAATCTTTTGTGATTGCCCGTTTGGAGTCGGTAAACATAAATGAATTGATAAATTCCTGCATTTCGGGTTTATTTAATTCTGCCTGAATGGCTTCCGCTTCTTCGAGCGTGTCAAATCCTATAAAATAGCAAGTGTCGTCGAGCAATAAAACCGTGCCGTTGGGTTTTACAAGCGTAAATCGGGTTTGCTTGTAAAGTCCGGAAATTGCTACTTTGTACGGTTTGAACGAATAATCGCCTACGCCGAAAATCGAATACAGTGGCTTACCGTTGTAAATGCTTGATTTTCTTTGTAGAAAATACTCTTTATGCTGTTGAAGATATGCGTTTGTTTTTGGCAATTTTTCCAAAACGGACAAAGTTTCCTGCCCTATCCGTTTTTGCGTAACAATCGTGTATTTTCGTGGCGTATCAACCATTTCGTGTTTCAAATCGGAACTCTTCAAAATACCGTAAACCAAATCTTCTTCCAATTCAAATTCTTCGCCAAGTCCATTTCTAAAACCTCCGTCAATGCGTTCCAATTCCATAATTTTGGCACAATCGTGCTTAATTCCTTGCCGCCATTCGTAAGGACAAACGCCATCCAAATGCTGATATTTTTTGTATTTTTCTGTGTCGGAAGCAAATTTATTGTTTACCCAACCCAATGTTACACGCGGCGTTGCGGTGTAAAAATCAATCTCTTTTGCCGTAAATTCGGGCGTAGAATTGAATTTGCAAACGAACAAACTTGCATCAACAGCGGCATTAAACTCTTTTTGCGCATTAATAGTTTGTTTTTCAATGTTTGAAATCGGATAGTTGTTGCGTTTTTGCTCGTAAATGATATTTTTTATCACAGAATTTTTTATCAGAAAAGCAAAATGCCCGTTTTCTTTCGAGAATAAATCCAGCATTTTCAACGAAATGCTTTCGCCTATGTCAAAATTTCCTTTGCCTGTAATGGCGTCAATTCCTTTTGCGTTTTTGAAATTTCGTTTTGTCGGCAGGTTGTTGGAGTTCAGCGTTGAAAGCGTTGCATTGGTTACCCAAGGCGGATTTCCCAAAACCAACATTTCACGCCCGCCGATTTGAGATTGAATGTGCCCGAAATCAAAATCAAAAACGCTGCAATGGTACAAATGAATTTCGGGTTTGTTTGCTTCGGGGTTTTCCAAAAAATATTCGAGTAGCGAAAATTTCAGTTGCCACACATATTTTTCCTGTATTTCAATGCCGAAAATCTGTTCCAAATTCTCAAAAGTTTCGATAGCCGACAGAATAAAATTCCCTTTTCCACAAGTCGGCTCAATCAGAATTTTTGGATTTATATTTTTGTCTTTAAGATTTTTACAAACGGCATTAGCAAGTTGCTTGTTGGTTTGATAATCGCCATATTCCGCCTGACTTTCTGCAACCATATTTTGATTGATTTTCAGCGAATTTTGCAATTGCTCAAAATCTTCCTCGCTCTCAAAAAAGTTTACAATTCCTGTTTTTTCATTCAAACGGGCGTTTGCCGTTTCAAATGAAAGGAATTTTTCTTTTTCAAAAAAAGAAAAAATCGAAAGCGATAATATGTTTGAGTCAAAGAATATCATAATTTTCCACAATATCTTGATATTTAGCATTAAACTCATTAAAAACAGCATCCATATGTTGCTTTTTGTAGATTTCAGCTAATGTTTTTTTTGCGTAATTATCTTTTTTCGCACATTTTTGCAATATTGCAATTGCTTTGGGAACATCTTTTTTAACATAAAACTCATATTCTCCTTTCATTACTGGTGCTATATTCTTTGCCTTACTTTCAAAACTTCTATCAATATTTTTTAGGAGTTCCTCTATAGTATCTATATCTGTTTTAGATAGGAAATGTTTGTGAGTTAAACAGATAAAATATGCCTGAATATGAAAAGCATTTAGTCTTTGATTCTCATAATTTGATTTCGCCAAGTCAAGTGCTTCTGAGAATTTATTTTTCACTAAAAGCACATTTACTAACTCTCTTTTTGCCTTTTGAGAATTTGGGTTTCTTTCTAAAGCCTCTTTCAATGATCGTTCTGCTAGATCATACTGCTTTTTTATACGAAAATAAAAACCATATAAGAATTTGAAATCAGCACCATCTATTGATTCTACTTCTGTTTCAAAACGCTTATCAGATAATCGTGCCAAAGATAAACACAACCAATATGAAAATTCTCGTATTAAATTTTCATCCAGTTTTTTAGGATTTTCAAGAGTTCTATCTACAAGTGAAATCACTGTTTGGTAGTGTCCATTATTATAAAGTTCTACTATTGTTTTTAAGACAAAAGAGGGAATATAATATTTAGGTTGTATTGACATTCCGGCTATTAGCGCCCCTTTTACATAATGTAATAAAGCAGAAATATCTTGGAAGTCTGTAGTGTGCCCCTCCTCTCGAAAAAATGCTTTTATATTATCCGTTATTTTCTGTTGGTAAATTGGATTTAATTTTGCTTTTGAACGAATTAAAAAGTCGGAAATAGCATAATGTATTTTTATGTACTCTTTGTTTGCGCCAATTAAATCAAAAACCCCTTTAATAAAAAAATCCTCTAATAATTCGTCGGTTTCAGGGGTATCTCCCACAATCGAATATAATAAATCATAACTTATAAAATCAAGTTTTGACAATAATATTAAAAGGTCAAAGGCAAAATTGCCCTTTTTCTTAATATCATCAATCAGATAATAAACCTTTGTTGCTCCAAAATCAATAATATTTTGTTTATTTCTAATTGTATCAATTATTCCAAACTCCTTTATTTGTTCAACCGCATAATGTGTTTGTGAAGGGATTCCATTCAAAATTGACAGAATTTCTTGAGATTGTTCTTTTTTTAATTCAATCTCTAATAGAGAACAGTATTTCACAAAAAGTTTTTCTGTATCTTTTTCTGATAGACTTGTAAGGCTAAAATGTAACAATAAATTTTTATTATTCCTTAACGCCTCATTAGAAGGTCTAAACATTGAAATAACACAAAGAGTAAATATATTATCAAACTCTTTATTGTCAATTATTTCTAAAAACCAATTAGCAATTTGTTTTGTTGGTTGGATTATACAACCCGAATCAATCACAAAAATAAATTCATTTGACTTTTTTACTTCTAATAACAATTCTTTTGCAATACTTACTTTTTGTTCATAGTCAAGTCCACTTAATTGTTCTAAAAAATCTTTGGGATTTTCTCCATTAGAATCTTTTATTTTTAGAATAAAATCTTCTATACTTTCTTTTTTGTCGAGAGTGATATAAATAGGTCTATAAGTTTCGTTTATTCGGCGATCTCTTTGAAGTGCTTTTGTTAAAAAAGTTCTTCTTCCGATACCTTCAATACCAGATACTATAATAGATTTTGGCTTTATATCATCAATACTATATATTTTAGATTCAAATGAATCGAAAGCATCCTGTCGTCCAATAAACAAAGACTCTTTTGCTTTAAATATTGGATTTTTTTCTATAGAAATTTCTCTTAATCTCTGTTTTATTTTTTGCGTAATGATATAATGATTGGTTAAAGGTTTTAATAAATATTTTTTTATCCAATCAGGTATTCTATTATCAGAGGAAACATCAATAGAATTATCAATGAGAATAGGATAAAACTGTTTGTCCATTCCATTATCTATTAAATTCTTCACTTCGGTTATTTCTTTTTTTACCCAATCAGAAGTAAGAGAATCGTCTGAAATAAAAAGCACAAAGACATCGCTATTTTCAATGCCTCTTTTTATTTCATCGAATATAGGCATACCAGATTCGAATTCAAAATCATCATATACGCATTGCGCTTTACCTAAATTCTTAGCAATTTGTATAACTAAATCCTTTTGCTTGCTACTGTGTGATAAAAATGCTTTGTTCATATTTTTATATTTTTGTGTTATCTAATATTCTTACTATCCCATCAACTTCCTCTTTCAACCCAACAATTCTACCATACTGCAACCGCCATTGCAAAGCGTTTGAAATTGTCAAATAACCGATTTTCGGCGGATTTTGCAAAATTTGTTCTGCCATATTCATTAGCGTAACTTCATCGGCGGGAATGTTGCGGTCGTTCAAATAGGCAAAAATATCTTCTGCATTGGCATTGTTTTCAATCATTTGCAATAATGCTGTTGTGGTTTGATAATCGGCAGTACGCTCTTTTTCAATAAACGAACAACTTACAAAATTGAGCAAAGCCGTTTTTGTTTTTTCATCATCTTTCTTGTCATACACAAAAACCAATAAATTGTAACCCAAGCCAAAAATCTTTTGTTGTGCGTTTTTGAACGGGCATGAAGATTGCGGTTGCTTAATTGAAGTAACTTTTATGTCGGTATTGATTTCCGGCGCAGGCAAATCAATCCCGCTTGCCGAACTTCCGATTTCCGTATCATATTTTTCAAGCAAAAAATCCTTAAACTTATGCTCAATGTATGTGCCTACCGCTTTGCCGTCCGTTACACCGAACAGTTCGCTATTGGGCGTTCGAGATTCTTGCTCGCAAAATTGCTTGGCGAGGGTGATTAGATTTGATATTTCGAGGGGTTGTTTGTTCATTTTTTTGTATAGATTTTTTAATTCCGAAAAGTACAATAAAAAATCATTTTATACACA
>JAISIO010000059.1 GCA_031262005.1 Bacteroidales bacterium | reverse complement strand
TAGAAAAAAACGAAAAAATCAAAGGATTTGTGGTATATCAAGACATTGTGTATAAACCTATTAAAACCCTCAAATTATTTGTGCGTTACGCTCAATTCAATGCCGACTACGATGCACGTCTGAGTGCGTGGGAAGATAATGTACAATACGCATACTCATCACAATCATATTTTTACGAAGGTTCACAGTGTGCTGCGGTGATAAAATACAATTTCAATAAACGATTGTATGTTGAAGGAAAATGTTCAAAAACCTTCTACCGCCACCCCGAAACGTTGCCGGCACATTACAGTTTGTACAAAAACAGCAATCCGCTGACTTACAACTTTTTTATGGCGTATAAGTTTTAATTGCAATCAAAAAAATCATAATTCAGATACTCAATAATTAAAAAAGTAATACCTTGCACTTAAATTGCTAACACACTGATTTATTATGAAACAAACAATCTTTATCGGATTATTATTAATAGCTCTTGCAAGTTGCACAAGCACTACCGTACAAGAAGAAAAACAACAAAACACTGTTTCTGTGTCAGGCACCGGTTTGGTACAAGCTCAGCCCGATATGATGATACTTCAAGTTAGTTTTTCGCACACTGCGCCTACCACAAAAGAAGCAAAACGAGTGCTCAACCAAACTATGCAACAGATTGTAGAAATTGTCAAAACCGAAGGAATTGACGAAAAACACATAAAAACCACATCGCTCAATTACAGCGTTGCCTACGAGTGGCGTGGCAATCGCAATGTACGTGTGGGACAGAGAGCATCGCAATCGCTTGCTATACAAATAACCGATATACAGAACAAACCCGAACGCTTTTCGGCAGTAATTGACCGCATTACCACTATCGAAAAGGTGGAAATCAACAACATAGCATTCGATATTGAAAATAAAACCGATTTGTTCCGCCAAAGTAGAGAATTGGCTTTTCAAAAAGCTCAAGAAAAAGCCGAGCAATATGCCAAACTTTCGGGACTACAACTCGGAAAAGCGATTTCAATTACAGAAAACACCAATTGCGACGTAGCACAAACTCGTTCGTTGGGAAATCTAAAAATGGAAGCCGCCCTCTTTGATAGCGATGCAGCAGTAATTCCAAGCGGTGAACAAGGCGTATCGTTAGACGTGAACGTTACATTTGAATTGGAATAATACCAATTTTCCGTTATTCAGTTACTCAATTATTCAGTTATTCAACCTATGATATATCAACAACTTACCGACCACAAACGCAGACACTTAGCTCTACTAATAGATCCCGACAAACATACGCATGAATCGTTGACAGCTATAGCCCAACGAGCCGAAAGGTGTGCCGTACCGTTTATATTTGTAGGTGGCAGTTTAATTCAAAACGATTTGGCTCAAACCGTGCGCACTATAAAAAAATACTATACTCGACCGGTTATTCTCTTCCCCGGTTGCGCAAGTCATGTAACATCAGAAGTTGATGCCTTGTTATTTTTATCGCTTATTTCGGGACGTAATGCCGAATTTCTCATAGGAAATCAAGTGATTGCCGCACCGCTTGTGAAACAGGCAAACATTGAAGTTATTCCCACAGGCTATATGCTTATAGAAGGTGGCGGAACTACGTCGGTGGAATACATGAGCAACACGCGCCCAATTCCTGCGGAAAAAACCGATATTGCCGTGGCAACAGCCCTTGCAGGCGAAATGTTGGGAATGAAATTACTCTATTTGGAAGCCGGCAGCGGAGCCTTACATTCAGTACCTTCGGCTATGATACAAGCCATAAAATTGCACTGCAATATTCCGCTTATTGTAGGCGGCGGCATTCGCACGGCTGATGATTTGCAACGAGTGTTTGTCGCAGGCGCAAATATTGCTGTGGTGGGCACAAGTATTGAAAAAACACCCGATTTGCTTGATGAAATGATGAAAGTAATACGCTGTTGAGAAAAACGCTGAAAAATTGAAAAGTATCCTTATTTCTTGTCTACTCGTTCTCTACAAACTTGCTAATCTTCTCCACCAAAAGCACATTTTCCTCATGTGTTCCCACAGTAATTCGCAAGCAATTTTCGCACAACTCTATTTTTGAACGGTCGCGAACTATAATGCCGTTTGCCACCAAATACAAATACAAAGCGTGTGCGTTTTCTATTTTCACCAACACAAAATTCGCATCGCTTGGATAAATTTTTTGCACTGTTGGTATATGTTGTAACTGTTCAACAAGCCACGCACGTTCGTGCAAAATATCCCGCACAAAAATATCTTTTGTGCTTGCATGGTTTTCTAAAATTTCTTGCGCTAACGTTTGTACAACACCATTCAAATTATATGGCAATTTTATTTTGTTAATCACGGCAATTACTTCACGCGAGGCAAACATCATTCCCAAACGAATATTGGCAAGTCCCCACGCTTTTGAGAATGTTTGCAGCACTATCAAATTCGGATATTGTTCCAACGAAAGCGTCCACGAAGGCTCTTCGGCAAAATCAATATAGGCTTCATCAATAATTACCATTCCGTTAAAATTATTCAAAACAAGCTCAATATCAGCGCGTTTTATAAGGTTTCCCGAAGGATTATTGGGCGAACAAATCCAAATTAATTTGGTGTGTTCATCTATTGCCTGCATCATTTTTTCGGTTTGCAACTGAAAATCGTCAGTTAGCGAAATTGCCACACAACGCACATCGTTAATATCTGCTGATACGCTATACATTCCGTAGGTGGGCGGACAAATAATTGCCGTATCCACGCCCGGATTACAAAATGCTTTGAATATCAAGTCAATACCTTCGTCGCTCCCGTTGCCAAGAAAAATTTGATTGGCAGGCACTCCTTTTATGTGAGCAACAACTTGTTTCAAAGGCGTTTGATACGGATCGGGGTAGCGATTATTGGCACTGCCGTCCACCGCTCCAAAGGGATTTTCGTTAGCATCTAAATTAACCAACGCCACCCCGCTGTATTCATCACGAGCAGTGGAATACGGGCGAATGTTTTTTATATTTTCACGTAAAAGTGATGAAAGAGAAAAAGAGTTCATTTTCTTATTGTTTTATTTCAATACATTACTGTTGGCACGCCACCACTCTTGCTGTGCTCGCACCTGCTCTCACAATGTACACGCCCTGCGTTTGCAGCGGTATAGTTACCTGTTCGCTTGCTACAATATTACTATGTACCAATGCTCCATTTATACTATATATGCTTAGCAATTCGCCTACTGTTACTCCCGTCACATACAATAATCCGTCATTAACCCAAGCATGAATAGTATCAGTTTGCGGGTTAGGAACAATTGAAAGCGGTGGGGTAATTCGCAAATAGGCTTTCATAAGATTGAGTTCTTCCCATCCGTAACTGTAGTAACCTACAAGTATTCTACCTCTACTGGTCATAGTTTGCAGACGCTTATACGCATCGGGTCCGTCGGTAAAAGTCAGTTTTGCCAAATCAAATTCCAAAGCCCCGAATGGTCCAATAGTGGGTTTAAATACACCGTTTTGTCCGTTCAGTAGGGGTTCGGCTTGCGACCAATCAATACTTTCGGTCATTATATTCGCTTGTATGGTTCTGGTTGCGCTGGTGCTTGGCGGTCCTGCAAGTTCCATTATCAAGTGAGTAGCAGATTTTAAGATTGCTATCGGTAAATCTTTACCCACCATATTGCTGCTTGCACCAATCCACGTAGAACCTGTGGTAGACCAACCACGTTGGCGATTAACCGCACCACCTGTGGTAGTTGGTATAAACGGCAATGGGAATATGGTTGGGTCGTTCATTACAACAGGTGCAGCCATATTTCCGGTACGTTCAAGAATAAGAATATCCACATCGGGACCTGCGGGGTATTTGTTTTCGGTTGCCGAACCATCTACTCCTTTACCGTCATTCACAAAGAAGAGTTCAATAACATATTTGCCCGCAGGGAGGTAAAACTCTTTATCGCCGGCAATAGAGCCAGCATTACTCCAATTATTATCTACAAGCGGCGTATTTGCAGGAATGGTAAATATGCTGAGAATATTTTGCAAAGAATCTCTCAAAACCACTGTTTGCTCCACCGATGTGTTATTGGCTGCGCCCAGCGTTGCTTTGTAAGCACCCTCCTGTTCTACATTCAGTTCATAGCGAATCCATTCGCCTATGTGCGTAGTGGTTATGTGCGCTTGATTGTGCCCACGTCCACCCTCGGCGTTAGCCGGACCAAAACGGTCGTCGGAACGCATGGCTTCGGCAATGTCTTTTGCGTACACTTGTTTGGTAAAATGAGTATTGTAATGTTCTTTATCGTCTTCCCCAAAGAAAAATATTTTTCCATCGCTCATCCAGTCTACAAGGTCTATTGTGTATGGTGTGGCTGCTTTTATTTCATGAATAGGAATAAAGGGAACATCAAGTTGGCTTTCCGTACTGAGAAACCATGTATATGTATCGTTTAATTCGGTAAATGCGGTGTTAATTTCTTCTTGGGTAGCAAGGCGCACATCATTCACCGTTATTGCAGCATCTAAAACCGCCTGTACTTGTGCTTTTGAACCGAAAGCGTACTGACCTTTCCATCTGCCTTCGGAGGCTGCCGCCAATTTTTCCGTTGCCACTTCTATCAGGCTGCCAAGTTCTGTTTTATCGGTATTTGGGTCGAGAGCATAAAACGCTTCATACAGCGCAATGTACATAGTATGAGCGTTATCCTTGTCTGTCATCACTTTTGCTTCAGCTATTTTTGTTTGAAATTCATTCCAACTTTCATCGGTTATACCGTTTTTGACTACGGTTTCACAACCTGAAATCAGACTTTGTAAATCGGTAAGATTTGCCGTTTTTTTCAGTGTAACTCCGTCAATAAAAGCATTGTCTTCGGTTTGATATGTTGAAAACGTAAGACTTTCACCGTCAATGCTTACAATCGAATACTGGGCTTTGTTATCTTGTGGGTATCCGTAGGCAACCCACGGTTGATTTTCCAAGGCATAGAATTTTGCAGTAGAACCCGATAGTGCCATATATTGTATACCTTGCGGCTGAACAAACGTAGCATTGGTTGAACCTATTTCATTAACATCTAAAACCGTAGGCATTTGATATTTCATAATTTGATTGCCCTGCATAAAATGCGAACGAGCATACACATGGTCGTGTCCGTTAATGGCAAGGTCAATGCCATATTTGTCCAAGAAAGGCGACCATGTAGCCTGCATATTGTACGAATCGGCGTAGCCTTTGGGGCTGGCATGTGCACCGCCACCATAAATATTGTGGTGAAACAGGGCAATTTTCCACGTGGCATCGGGATACGATGCAATAGCTTCTTTCATAAAATTCTCGTGTATGGCAGCCTCCGAAACTTGTGAGTTAATGGAAATATACAGCGTATTGCCGTAGTGGAAATAATAGTCGCCACCTGCTCGAATTCGAGTTTTGTCGGCAGTAGTGCTTTGCAAATCATCGTGATTAGGGAAATTATACACCTTATCCATAAATGCGGTTTGTTCGGGACCGACTCGCAAATCAATAGCATCGTGATTGCCAATAGTAACCGCTACCGGAATAGTTTTAAGTGCCGACGGAGATAGATAGGAATTTAATTCATCAATATCATTAGCATAGTCAATTTGGTCGCCGGCAGAAAGCATAAAGACGGGTCCATTGCCTGCTTTCTCTGCCTGAGCAATTGCTGCCGGAACTGTTTCTGCCCATTGTCCTCTATCGCCTGAACTACCGATTTGTGGGTCAGCAATGGCTATAATAGAATATTTGATATTAGGATCGTATGTTTTGAAACTATAAATTTTACTCCAATGTTCTTCGGTACCGTCGCCCACTCTATACGTGTAAGTTGTATTGGGTGTGAGTTCTGTTATCGTAACTTTATTGGTGCTAAACCCATGTACGCCCGTTGCGTTTACACCGGTAAATTCTTGCATTTCAGCAGTTCCGGGATTCAGTTGCAGTTTTGCTTCGGTAGCTGTTCCCGCTTTGGTAAACCATGCAAAATTTATTTTGTCGGCAGTTTCGCCCGGAGTAAGCGTAATGTGCGATGTAAATTGCACCGGTTCTTTGATAAGTAATTCTATTGTACCAAGTTTAAGAAAATCGCGTTGGCTTTCATTGCCCCACCCTCGTTGATTAGTTTCCACATGCACCGCATCGTCGCCGGTGAACGTAGTAATACTCACATAGATCACGCTTGCATATTTCTCGGTAACAGCGTCGTAAAGAAAATTTTGCGGAATGGTAATACTCGCCGAAATATCGGTTGCCACCAAATTAGGTTGCGTGCGAACAACCTTACCCGCTGTTCGGTTTTCTAATTTTACAAAATCGAATTCCTCAACTTCTTCCGGAGTTCCACACAAGTCTGTCCAAGCGTGAATATATCGAGTGCTACCGGCTTTTTTATCAATTGCATAAGCAATATCCAACGTTGCTCCCAATGCAGGCGGATTTACAAGGTCGAAACCGAGATTTCCCAATTTCAGCACATTTTCGCTGGTGCCTACCCTACTCACGTGTTCATTGGCAAAATCAATATCCCATACAAGTTGAGTGCCTTCTTGTGCTGTTGCGTACATTATTG
Organism: Bacteroidales bacterium; assembly: GCA_031262005.1. Taxonomy (GTDB): domain Bacteria; phylum Bacteroidota; class Bacteroidia; order Bacteroidales; family UBA1715; genus WQTX01. Next base: position 10,463 of record JAISIO010000059.1, on the reverse strand, counting down.
GCGCATACAGTGCAAACAGTAGTAGTGTGATTTTCAATACACTGCCTCTCAGTCCGCCAAAAGAGAAGGCATTTATAGTTTTTAGTGTGTCGATTTTTTTCATATTCTATATTTTTTTGAAATGAGAAAATATGCAATAATATAAGTAGTATTTGTAGCTTCCTGTCGGAAAAATATTCAACAAAACTCCACAACAAGCAATTTTACTATTTTTCGATTAGCAGCACCCTGTCTTTTAGTCTTGTGTCTCGTGTCTAAAAATCTTTTAGTCTCGTGTCTTACAACTCTTCACATACGCCAAACGCACGCTAACCGCATTTTTATGCGCATCAAGCATTTCTGCCTCCGCCATAGTTTCCACCACAGAGCCTATTCCGAGCAAGCCTTCTTCTGAAATTTCCTGAAACGTAATTTTTTTCACAAAACTATCAAGCGAAACGCCGCTGTATGCCTTTGCGTGTCCGTGTGTGGGCAGCGTGTGATTTGTTCCCGAAGCATAATCGCCGGTGCTTTCCGACGAATAATTGCCCAAAAACACCGAACCGGCATTTATCACCTGCTTGCTAAAATTAAACGGCTCTTTTACGGCGAGTATCAAATGTTCCGGTGCATATTCATTCATCATTTCTACGGCATCGGTCATATTGGTAAAATAAATAATTTTACTATTGCGAGCCGATGATTGCGCTAACTCTTTACGTTGTAACGTTTGTAACTGTAGTTCGACTTGTTTTTGCGTTTCACTTGCAATTTCCAATGAATTTGTTAACAGAATTGCTTGACTGTCCATGCCATGTTCGCACTGCGAAAGCAAGTCGGCAGCAATAAATTCGGGGCGAGCGGTTTCGTCGGCAACCACCATTACTTCCGATGGTCCGGCAGGCATATCTATGGCAACGCCTTCGGTATTGACCATCATTTTTGCTTTGGTTACAAATTGATTTCCAGGACCGAAAATTTTATACACTCGTGGCACCGTTTCGGTTCCATACGCCATAGCAGCAATTGCCTGCGCTCCTCCTGCCTTAAATATTTTAGTTACTCCTGCTTGCGAAGCTGCATATAAAATGGCAGGATGTATGCCTTGCTTTCCTTCGGGCGTACACAATATAATTTCCTTACAGCCTGCTATTTTTGCCGGAATAGCAAGCATTAAAATTGTAGAAAACAGCGGAGCGGTTCCCCCAGGAATATACAAACCGACTTTTTCTATTGCCACACTTTTGCGCCAGCACTTCACGCCATACATGGTTTCTATAACTACCGGAATTTCTTCCTGCTGTTTGTGAAATTTAGCAATATTGCGAATGGCAAGTTGAATAGCTTGTTGTAATTCTTGCGAAATCAACGTGTGTGCATTTGCAATTTCTTCTTCACTTACCGTGAGCGTTTGCAAAGCAGGATTATCGAATTTACGTCCATAGTCGAACAAAGCCGCATCGCCGCGTTGTTTCACATCGTTCACAATGGAACGCACCGTATGCTCCAATTCTGCATTTTCAAAAACAGGACGGGCAAGCAGTTCTTGCCATTGTTCACGAGTGGGGTTGGAAATTATTTGCATAAAATTCAGGAAACTTTTGTTATCTCGTTAAAATATATCCATTTTGCGGATTGCCAATTGTAAGCGTATTACCTTCTAAAGTCATAGTTGTAGTACGCCAATTTGAGGTGGTAGTACCAACAACCAATTCCTGAACCCGCCACGTAGTAGCATCTATTTTAGTAAAATTCCGAAACAGTTGGCTACCAATAGTTACTCGACCTTCGTTCACCAAACGGAACCAAAATCCCGATGTAACTTGTGTCAAAACGCCAACATTACCGTTAATAGTAAGCACCAAACCGTCATTTTCTCTCGACCATTGTCCCTCAATGGCTTCGGTATCGGCAGGGCGTTGGGCAATTTCGGCACTATTTGTAGTGGATCTATTTGAGGCTGTAGCTCTATTGTTAGTTGCGGCTGTACTATTCTGAAAGTCTATATCGTCATCAAATTCTACATTACTTTCAAAATCTACGTCTGTATCAAATTCTGTATTACTTACGACATCTTGATCAACTACAGCAGGAGTATTGCCTTCTGAAACTGCGTTCTGTTCTTTCGTATTCACCTGTGTAGCTGCTATTTTTGCCGCAGGAGCTGCTCCGGTAAATTCCACTACATACGCCGAAACAGTTACTGTTTTTAAGCTAAACACTACAAATCTTTTATTGTTTACCTCAACTATTTCATTGATTACGGCTCGCGAACCGCCCACCAAATTAGCCGATGATAACATTTCACTCCGTGCGTTTTCAATCAACGGAGAAAAACTTCCGCCAAAGCCCAACACTGTTACTCCGCTTGCAGAACCTTTTACTTGTTGAACAACCGTATAATTTTTCCCTTGTAATACAACTTTGGTTGTGTTATTATTCATGTTGGTCGTTAAGCCCGAATGTATGGCACACGACGACACAAAAAAACTAATGGCAGCTAATGCTATTATTTGTCCAATCTTTCTCATGATATTTTACTGATTTAACGATTATTGTTAGGTGTTCTATTCGGTAAATTCTACAACATACGCCGAAACGGTTACTGTTTTCAAGCTAAATACTACAAAGGTTTTATTGTTCACCTCAACTATTTCGTTGATTACGGCTCGTGAGCCGCCCACCAAATTAGCCGATGAGAGCATTTCGCTCCGTGCGTTTTCAATTAACGGAGAAAAACTTCCGCCAAAACCTAATACTGTTACTCCGTTTGCCGTGCCTTTTACTTGTTGCACCACGGTATAATTATTGCCTTGCAACACCACCTCGGTGGCATTGGTGTTCATATTTGTAGTTAAACCGGAGTGTATGGCGCACGACGATAAAGCACAAGCAATTGCTGCGATTGTAGCTATGGTTAAAATTCTTTTCATTGTCTTTGTTTTTTAATATGGTTATTGGTGTTTATTTTTTTGTTTTATCTATTACCGACATTGCTGTAGCAATCACGCCACTCACATCGGTCATTGTTTGTGGAATAATCATGGTATTGTTTGTTTTTGCCATTTTACCGAATTCGGTTAAATATTGTTCGGCAATGCGCAAGTTCACCGCATCAATACCATTTTCGCTTCCTATAGCAGTTGCTATTTCACGTAAACCGGTTGCGGTAGCTTTGGCAACAGCTTCAATTTCCGATGCTCTACCTCGTGCTTCGTTTATGCGGCGTTGCATTTCACCTTCCGAACGAGCAATTAATTCTTGTTTATCACCTTCGGCAACATTTATTTTTGCTTGTTTCGCTCCTTCCGATTCGGCAATCATAGCTCGTTTTTCACGTTCGGCACGCATTTGTTTTTCCATTGCATCTTTTATGCTCTGCGGCGGGGTAATATTTTTTACCTCATAACGGGTAACTTTCACACCCCATGGGTCGCTTGCTTTATCCACAGCTTCCACAATTACCGAATTGATAGAATCGCGCTCTTCAAAACTTTTGTCGAGTTCCAACTTACCAATCACACTACGCATAGTAGTTTGCGCCAATTGAATAGCAGCAAATATATAATTATCAATACCATACGACGCTTTTTGCGGATCTACCACTTGTAAATACAGTATACCATCAACTTCTACCGAAATATTGTCGCGCGTGATACACGTTTGCGAAGCAACATCAATTGCGTGTTCCTTCAATGAATGACGATACGCAATTTTATCGATAAACGGGATAATGATTTTGAAACCAGCAAGAAGCGTTTCGTGATATTTACCCAATCGTTCCACTATATATGCCTGACGTTGAGGAACTACCTTAACCGAACCAATGAGCGCAAAAAATACTATAATTGCTAACCCAATCCAAAAAACTGTTAAAAAACCCATTCCTTAATCCTCCTTATTTTTAGTTACTATTAGTGTTAAATTATCTCGTTTTTGAATAAAAACCACATCGCCCTTTGCAAAATTTTCGTTTGCCGTAGCTTTCCATGAACTGCCATTTAGTTCTACTTTGCCTTGTTGCGCTACAAAATCTTCGAGTACAACGGCAGTTTTTCCTTGAAATTCTTCAGCTAATTCATCGCGTTCCTTTGGCGCCTTACGGCTAAATAATATTTGTTTGAACGATTTACGAAAAAATGCCAATGTGCCACACGACACTGCAATAAAAATTATCACTTGCCACGTTGTGGTAATATCCGAAATAAAATACGTACACGCAGCCGTAACCAACGCTCCTATTCCAAAGAATATGAGTACAAAACCGGAAATAAGCAATTCAAACAAAATGCCTACAATACCACAAATAAGCCAGAATAATTCGTTTATTTCCATTTTCTTTGTTTTTATTCAATTGATATTCATTAAAATACTCAATTGATATTCGTAGTTTTTGTGTGGCGTTTTGAATTTTTCTTGCTTATAAAACCATTTGCTCAATAGGGCACACCAAAATTCCTTCGGCTCCGGCAAGTTTTACTTGTTCTATTATATCCCAAAATTTATCTTCATGAATAACCGAATGTACCGAACTCCATCCTTTTTCCTGCAAAGGAATAATTGTCGGACTTTTCATGCCGGGTAACAATGCGCACACTTTTTCGATAGCATCGTTGGGCACATTCATCAAAATATATTTATTGTTTTGCGCTTTTTCCACAGCATCTATGCGAAGTTGCCATTTTGCCAAAAGAGCTTGTTTTTCGGGTGAAAGATTAGGATTAGCAATAAGAGCAGCTTCTGATTTGTAAATTTCATCAACCTCGCGCAAACCATTCATTAGGAGCGTTCCGCCGGTGCTTACCAAATCGCAAATTGCATCAGCCAAACCAATAGTGGGGGCAATTTCTACCGAACCGCTTATTTCGTGAATTTCGGCATTTACGTTATTCTCGTTTAAATAATTGCGTAATAATACGGGATAGGAAGTTGCTATTCGTTTACCTTCAAGTGATTTAATTGATGTGTATTCAAAATCATTCGGCACCGCAATTGACAAACGACATTTTGAAAATCCCAATTTTTTGATAATTGTAACGTTTTGTTCCTGTTCCACAATTTCGTTCATACCAAGTATTCCAAAATCGGCTACACCATCGGCTACATAGCCCGGAATATCGTCATCACGAAGGAAAAGTATTTCCATAGGAAAATTAAACGCCTGTGTTTTCAATCGGCTTGAATTTGATACAAATTTGATTCCGCAATTTTTCAGCAATTCAATTGATTTTTCGCTCAAGCGACCTTTTTTTTGAATTGCTAATTTAATAATAGGTTGTTCCATTGTTTAGAGTTAATTTTTGTTCTACAAAAATGGTGATATTTCTTGTAAATACCAAATATAATTATCTGAACTGTAATTTTAACGCGTTTTTGGGGTTACATAACTGGGTAATGCAACATTATCAAACAAAATTCAAATTGAAAAATTCCGCCGAATTATACACGTAGGGGTCGAATATTTTCGACCCTATTCGATTGGGGCGAAAATATTCGACCCCTACAAAAAACAACAAGGAGGCATCCCCCCTTGTTTGTGTGGGTGTATGCCATACGCCCCTACGTTTTTCAAAAATTGCCCCGAAAGAGACGTCGCACGCAACGTCTCTACTAAGCAATCATATTCACCGCATCAATCAAAGCCTCTACCGAAGCGGTTACAATATCGGTATCGGCACCAAAGCCATAATAAACTGACTTGTTACACAAAATTTGCACATTCACTTTCCCAAAATCGTCGCTACCTTTATTAAATCCCTGAATAACAAATTCTTGCAAACGAATTGTATGCGAAATCAGTTTTTTCACCGCATTGTACGAAGCATCAACCGGACCATCGCCCATAGCGGTTTCCGATTTTAGTTCGCCATTGATGCGCAACGAAACCGTAGCCGACGGTATCATTGATTTTCCGCACACTACTTGCAGCGATTCCAATATAATTGCACGTTTTTCTTCACGTTTTTCTTTTCGCATAAGCACGTGCAAATCACTGTCGTTCACTTCTTTTTTAATATCGGCTAAACGCAAAAATTCCTGATACGTTTTATCTAATTCTTCACCGTCGATTGAGTAGCCAATCAATTCTAAGCGGTGACGCAATGCTGCACGTCCGCTACGAGCCGTCAATACTATCGACGATTCGTCCACACCCACATCTTTGGGATCTATTATTTCATAATTTTCACGATTTTTCAATACTCCGTCTTGATGTATGCCCGACGAATGCGCAAAGGCATTTTTACCTACAATAGCTTTATTTGCTTGCACCGGAGAGTTCATCAAACGCTGAATCAAACGGCTTGTTTGTAACAACTGCGGAGTTACAATGCCTGTATGCACGCCCAATTTATGACTTTTAATTGCCATAACAACCTCTTCCAAAGAGGTATTGCCGGCACGCTCCCCTACACCATTTATAGTAACTTCCACTTGGCGTGCACCGTTGATTACGCCCGACATTGCATTTGCCGTAGCCATTCCCAAATCGTTGTGGCAATGCGTTGAAAGTATTGCTTTGTGAATATTGGGCACATGCTCCATTAAATATTTAATTTTTGCACCATATTCATGCGGCAGGCAATACCCTGTAGTATCGGGAATGTTTACAACCGTTGCTCCAGCAGCAATAACCGCTTCAACCACACGAGCCAAGTATTCATTATCGCTCCGTCCTGCATCTTCACAGTAAAATTCCACATCTTCTACAAATTTCCGCGCATATTTTACTGCCGCTACTCCTCGTTCAATAATTTCATCGTAAGTAGAATTTAATTTTGAAATCACATGATACGGCGATACTCCGATACCTGTGTGAATACGAGGACGTTTAGCATATTGAAGAGCTTCGGCTGCTACTTCTATATCTTTTTGTACGGCACGTGTCAGTCCGCAAATAATCGGATTGGATACTGCTTTAGAAATTTGTACAACAGAATCAAAATCACCTGGACTTGAAATAGGGAAACCCGCTTCAATAATATCAACGCCCAAAAGTTCCAAAGCTTTTGCTACTTCTATTTTCTCAACCATGTTTAATTGATTCCCCGGAGCTTGCTCTCCATCACGCAATGTGGTGTCGAACACGTAAACTTTGTCGTTCATAATATTTTAGTTTATAAGTTAGTATGTTTGATAATTTAGTTTGTTTATTAGTTTATATGTTAGTCAACTACGTTTATAAAAAAACCTCCAATGCCCATGCAAAGGAGGTTATACTTTTTTGTTTTAAAAATCGCCGAATTTACATACGCACACCCCCACTGCTGTTACATAGCGAGCAGTAAACAGAGGAATATGTTAGTTGTATGTGTCATTGAAATCTTATTTTTTTACTCCGCAAAAGTAATTGCTTTTTTTGATAATTCTACATTTTTTCTATAAAAAATTTTGAGAGGTAGTTTCCTCTGTCATAATACTACAAGATTACACTTCATGTTTTATTATCCACATTCCTGTTTTGTCAGAACCTTGACGTTCCAATATGTGTAATGCTTTTAATTTTTCAATATTTCGATAAATGGTCATTTCTGTTACTTTTAATTTTCTCGCCATTTCTGCTTGTGTTATTGCATTGTTCAGAGAAATGTATTTTACAATGTTTTCTTGGATTTTCAATAATTTTACACCTACATTTACACCTACATTTACACCTACATTTCGAGCCGTATCTTTTATTTCCCCCTTATGATATTTTCCCTTAAATTCAGCAGTTGCTTTTTTGATTGCCGAAAGCATAAATTGAGCAAAAATTCCACTATCGTTATTGTTGGTTGAACGGCGGATTGCTCGGTAATACTCCTGCTGATTGTGTGCAATAATACTCTCAATGGGCAACCACGCAAAAACAGGATTTTCTTGATACAGTAAAAGCGTTTGCCACATTCTGCCCATTCGTCCGTTGCCATCGCTGAATGGATGAATGTATTCAAATTCGTAGTGAAAAATGTAACTTTTTACTACTTGCGGAAGTTTGGTGTTTTTTGTCCAATTTAATAATTGATTTATTAAAAACGGAACGCTGTGATGGGGCGGAGCAACATGAATGGGGACGCCTCCATCGAAAACGCCCACGCCCGAATTACGGTAGTTCCCTGCATTTTCAATTAATCCGCTCATCTATAAGTTGTGTTGTTGCAACAAATCTTTTTCACTGTATGGATTGCGTTCTAACAATTCATCATAGGCAACAATAGCGTTTTTTACTTCCAAAATATCTTTTTTCGGTCCCGATACTCGTTTGCCATCCACAATATCGGTTACTTGCTCCAACGTTAGGCTATTAGCCTCAATCCACAAAGATGAATGAATAGTTTTTATTCTGTTTTCTTTTCGCAGTTGTGGCGTCAATGCTTTTTCTCGAATAATATCAATACGTTCCAAATCAGCTGCTATTTCGTAGGCGAAGTTTAGAATTTCGGGAGTAATTGTGAATATTGGAGCGTAGGATTCCATTTTATTGAGTGTCTTTTAGGTCAAATATTGGCGGAATATTAGGGTTTTTTGGTATAACTTTTTATACAAGACCTATTTTCAACAAGTCGGTTGTTTTAGCTGAAGCCAAACAAACACTTCTTATTAACTATATTTTACTCTTCGGCAATATCCTCTTCGAATCGCAAATTCCGAATAATAAATTCCTGACGAGCCGGCGTATTTTGCCCCATATAATAGGTCAATAGTTGTTCGATAGACATATCTTTACTTGCTTTCACAGGTTCCAGACGCATATCTTTGCCAATAAATGCGGTAAATTCATTCGGCGAAATTTCGCCCAAACCTTTAAAACGGGTAATTTCGGGACTTGGTTTCAGTTCTTCTAACGCTCGCAAGCGTTCTTCTTCGGAATAACAATAGCGAGTTTCTTTTTTGTTGCGAATGCGGAACAGTGGCGTTTGCAAAATAAATACATGACCACGGTGAATGAGTTCCGGGAAAAATTGCAGAAAAAATGTAATCAAAAGCAGACGAATGTGCATTCCGTCCACATCGGCATCGGTGGCTATAATTACGTTGTTGTAGCGTAAATTGTCGAGGTCGTCTTCAATATTTAATGCCGCTTGCAAAAGGTTAAATTCCTCGTTTTCATACACCACTTTTTTTGTCAAGCCAAATGTGTTAAGCGGCTTTCCTCGCAAACTAAATACCGCTTGTGTATTCGGATTGCGCGACTTTGTAATAGAGCCACTCGCACTGTCGCCCTCAGTAATAAAAATACTCGTTTCGTGGCGCATTTCATGTTTTTCATCGTTGTAATGAATGCGGCAGTCGCGCAGTTTTTTATTGTGCAAATTGGCTTTTTTTGCCATTTCACGCGCAGTTTTTTGTACGCCTGCCATGGCTTTTCGTTCTTTTTCGGAACTTTGAATTTTTTTCAGCAGAGCTTCGGCAACCAGCGGATTTTTGTGCAGAAAATTATCTAACTGTTCTTTCACAAAATCGCCAATAAATTTTTGCACCGAAGGACCGTCGGGTCCCATATCTTTTGAGCCAAGTTTTGTTTTTGTTTGACTTTCAAACACAGGTTCTTCCACACGCACACTCACGGCAGCTATCACGCTTTGGCGAATATCTACGACTTCCAAATTTTTTGCGCTGAAAAAATCTTTAATCGTTTTGGCGTATGCCTCGCGAAACGCATTGAGGTGCGTACCGCCCTGCACGGTATTTTGCCCGTTTACAAACGAATAATACATTTCGCCATAGCGATTTTCGTGCGTGAGCGCAATTTCTATATCGTTGCCCCGCAAGTGAATGGGAGTATAAATCGGTTCTCCTGTCAAATTTTCGTTCAGCAAATCGAGCAAACCGTTGCGTGAAATAAATTTTTTCCCGTTCAGCGTAATTGTCAATCCTGCGTTAAGATAGGTGTAATTGCGCAACATATCTTCCACATATTCCATGCGGTACACAAAATTTGAAAAAATTGTGTCGTCGGGATAAAATTTCACATACACGCCGTTTGGTTCATCGGGAGCCGATTGCACGGGATTTTCGCTCACCACTTCGCCGCGTGAAAATTCTATTGATTTTACTTCGTGTTCACGATACGATTTGATGGTAAATTTTGTGGAAAGCGCATTCACGGCTTTCAATCCCACGCCATTCAAACCTACCGATTTTTTAAATGCGCCGCTATCATACTTTCCGCCGGTGTTTATTTTGGAACTCACATCGAGCAATTTTCCCAAAGGAATACCCCGACCGTGGTCGCGAATGGAAACAGAATGTTCGCTAATTTGAATATCAATAACTTTACCGAAGCCCATCATATATTCGTCAATGGAATTGTCGAGAGCTTCTTTGAGAAGAATATAAATTCCATCGTCCATAGCCGAGCCGTCGCCAAGTTTTCCGATATACATACCCGGTCGGCGACGAATGTGTTCTTTCCAATCAAGACTCTTGATACTGTCTTCGGTGTAGTCTGCTAATTCTTCTGCCATAATGTGAAATTTGGTGTAAAAATACAAATTTAATGGAAA
>JAISIO010000137.1 GCA_031262005.1 Bacteroidales bacterium | reverse complement strand
GAACATCACGCACAATTCGACAATTTTGAGTTTATTGCTAAGCAAATTGTCGAGGGTTTTATTACCGGACTTCACCGCAGCCCGTTTCACGGTTTTTCGGTAGAATTTGCCGAACACAGACTGTACAATAGCGGTGAATCCACCAAACATATCGACTGGAAACTGTTTGCCAAAACCGACAAATTATTTGTAAAAAAATTTGAAGAAGAAACCAATCTTCGCTGCCAAATTGTGATAGATACCTCATCGTCGATGCTGTTTCCATTTGGTGCAAATAGTTTGCAAAACAAATTATCATTCTCGTTGTATAGTGCGGCTGCTCTTATTTATTTACTTCGCAAGCAGCGCGATGCCGTTGGTTTATCGCTATTCGCCAATGATTTACTGTTTCACACACAGGCTCGCCTGCACCCTACTCATATCCAATCACTTTACAATCAATTGCGTTCCTGCTTGTTACAAACACAAAGCCACTCACAGTTTAACAAACAAACATCGCTGGCGCACAATCTCAATACTATTGCAGAAATTGTACATAAACGTTCCCTTGTGATTATATTTTCTGATTTTTTTCAAGAAAGCAACTACGGCGAATTGTTTTCAGCATTGCAACACTTGAAATACAACAAACACGAAGTTATTCTGTTTCAAGTGAGCGAACCGCAACACGAGGAATTGTTTGAGTTTTCAAACCGTCCGCTGAAAATTACCGATATGGAAACGGGCGAAACGCTCAAAATTCTGCCGAATACCATTCGTGAACAGTATGCACAACGAGTGCAAACAATAATGCAAGATTTGAAAAATATATGTTCGCAATATCACATTGACTACGTAAAGGCTGATATTACAAAAGGTTTTGAGCAAGTTTTGTTAGAGTATTTAATAAAGAGGAATAAATTAGGATAACATGAAACAATGTATAAAACCCCTACTACTTTCGGTAGGAGTGCTTTCACTCGGTTTTGGAATTTTGGGAATATTTTTACCGCTACTGCCCACCACGCCATTTTTATTACTGTCAGCATTTTGCTTTATGCGCTCTTCCCAAAAATTCTATTCTTGGCTTATCAACCATAAATATTTAGGAACGTATATCATTAATTTTCAAATACATAAATCTATTCCCTTGCGGGTGAAAATTGTATCAATTTCTATACTGTGGATTACAATTCTTACAACGGCATTTTTTTTCGTACCTTTGCTGTCGGTAAAAATTCTATTGCTTGCAATTGCAATTGCCGTAAGTTTTCACATAGCTCATTATAAAACACTTAAAAAACCTATTTCTATGTTTCACATTCACAAAGGAATTAACCTAAGCCACTGGCTTTCACAAGTTTTTTGCTGGTCGCCACGAGAAACTTTTATTACATCGCACGATATTGCCAACATCAAGCAATGGGGCTTCGACCACGTGCGCCTCCCCATAGACGAAGACCAATTGTGGGACGAGAATTTCAAAAAAAATGCCGCTGCTTTTGAATATTTGCACAAGTGCATTACATGGTGTTTACACGAAAATCTCAAAATTGTAATTGATTTACACATTTTGCGTTCACACCATTTTAACAATGCCAACAACGAAGGTGCTATGACACTGTGGACCGACACCGCAGAACAAGAACACATGATGGACGTGTGGCGTGAACTTTCAGCAGAATTACAGCACTATCCTACCGATGAACTCGCTTACGAATTTATGAACGAACCAGTTGCGCCCAAACCAAGTTTATGGAACGACCTTGTTGCGCGTGGCTATGCGCTTTTGCGTGAATTAGAACCCGAACGATTTCTCATTTTCGGACCAAATATGTGGCAAATGCCGCAATTTTACAAATCATTCGCTCTGCCCCAAAATGCCACTCGTGTAATTTTGAGCTATCACACCTATAGTCCTCTCCCATTCACGCACTACAAAGCGGGCTGGTTGCCGCTCGGTAAGTATGACGGAGCAGTGCACTATCCGGGCAAAACCATTCCCGACTCCGAATGGAATGAATTTGAACAAGCAAATGGCAACGATGTGCTGGCTGTAATAGCCAAAGAACGCAAGGAGTTTGACAAACAGTCAATGATTGCCGAAATCAAACCTGCATTAGAATTTGCTGCACAGCGAGGAATGCAGTTATATTGCAACGAATTTGGCTGTCTACCTTCGGTTAATAGAACAGAACGTTTGCTGTATTATAGCGATTTAAGTTCCGTGTTCAAGCAATTCAATATTGCCTTCGCTGCATGGGATTTCAAAGGCGATTTTGGTATTCAAGCGTGGGACAGAAAAACTTTTGAAAATGGAGCCATTGATACGGAATTAATTTCTGCTCTGTTAGAGACAGATAACTAACCATTAATCTATTTCAACAATAATTTCCACATATTCGGGATTTTGATGAACAAGAGTTGCACTTTGTGGTTTGGCAACTATTTCAACAGGGATTTCGCCGGTGCGAGTATTTCGTTCGTTATAATTGGCAACGGCTTTAAAGTCGGTTTCTGAAATATCTTCGACTTGAGATATTCCTACAAATACCGTAAGCATTACATCTTGCTGCATCAAATTAACCAGCACACTCGCCGGTATATTGACAAATGTAATAGGAATAGTATATCTTTTTTCGGTAAATTGTTCTGCGTTTATTACCGCCGTAATTACAGTATCGGAAAACGTAACATTTTCGATTGTTTGCAAAGCTACTTGATGTGAACTTTGCTTTGCAATACCGGTAATTGTTGTTGGATCCGTGTAAACTCGTGCAATTGTATCAATAAGCTGACGTGCACCATAAATCGTTACCGAATCGGGAATTAATTGAACCGAACCCGCTAATTGATATTGTTGCTTAAATTGCAAATTAAGTGCACTTTCTATCTTTACTCGTTTAGCACAGATTTCCCGAAATGCAAATGCTATGGTTGCCGGTTGCACGTCAAGTACGGTCATATTCGGCAACAAAGAATCCAAGAGTTCGTAATCTCCTACTCGAAGCGTAGTTTTGTCATTCCGAGCAATTTCGGCAAGGTCAAAATCCAATGTATTGTTCTTTTTGAAAAGCAAATACCGACTCAGAGTAATACCATCGGTACTCACGGTAGCATCTATTGTTTTGGGCAAATGGTAGAGTGAGGCTTTATTCAAAGGCAAATTTTCATACTGCGTAGGAATCGAAATTGTGTACGTATATCGTTTATCGAGTACTTTAACAAACCATAGAAACGCAGCAACCACCACAAAACAAAGATACAGCAGCATTGCACTGCGATTCTCTGCGGAAAACAGTTGTTTTTTGAATATATTTTTTAATGGCAATTTCATGCGTTAATTTTCCTATTGATTTTTGAGTTCACATGATAATCATGTATTTTGGAATATGCGATTTTCACAGTGCTGTAAAAATAAAAAAAAAGGTTGAAATAGCAATTTCAACCTTTATGAAAATTTGGGAAATCTCTCAAAATTCTACATTAGAGCAAGCGTTATAAGCAATCTCATATCGTATGTACAGAGCTTGCAATCCGAAGCCGTAATGCACAAGATTTATTTTCCTTGTTGTAGAGCCGATGCATCGGCTACTAATGCTGATTTATCCATTTTGATAACTACATTTTCGGCAATTTCAACTTTGGCACTATTGTTTTCTTCAATAGAAACAATTTTACCATACACGCCACCAATAGTAACTACTTTATCGCCTTTTTGAAGTCCTTCACGGAATTTACGTGCTTCTTTTTGACGTTTCATTTGCGGACGAATCATGAAAAAGTAAAATACTACTACGATACCCACTAAAAGAATAATGTTACTCCATGGATTTGGAGCCTGAGCGGATTGTAAAAGAATGTTTTGAATGTTCATTGTTGTTTAAATTTATATGTTAAAAAATTATTGTTGTTTATTATTTTGCTATTGTTTGTATTCGATTATTTGTTTTCACGCACTTGCGCCGTAAATCGCAAAATAGTCAGTGATGGTTTGGTATTTGCTACCACCGAAATTTGTTTGTTTTGATTACCCACTCTCCCTTTTGAGTCGAATTTTACGGTTATTTTGCCTTGTTCTCCGGGTTTTATTGCCGTTTTCGTAAAATTGGGAGTTGTGCAACCACACGATGGTTTTACTTCGCGCAGCAACACATCGTGTTCACCTGTATTGGTAAACAAGTAGGTGTGCTCCACAATTTCACCTTCGGTAACTTTTCCGAAATCAAAATCCGTATGCTCAAATTGTATTGTAGACAATTGTACACTATCGTTGAGCACGGTGTTCTCTCCCACAGTTTTTTCTTGTTGCTTTGGTGTAGAATTGCAGGCAACAAGTGCCATTAGCAACGAACAGGTAATAAGTACTACTGCGTGTTTCATAATCTCAATTTCGTTATTTAATAAGTCCTCGACCTTTTTTTACTATAATTTCCTCTCGCTGTAACGTTGCAAACACACCGTGTAGTATGCCATTGATAAAAATACTGCTTTTATCGGTGCTATACCATTTGGCTATTTCAATATATTCATTGAATGTAACAGCTACAGGAATTTCGACACACTGAATAGCTTCGGTTACAGCCATTTGCAT
>JAISIO010000156.1 GCA_031262005.1 Bacteroidales bacterium | reverse complement strand
GTATTTGGCGAAGTGAAAGAAGCTGAGCAAATTCTACAAGTACTTAACAGTGAGGAAATTCGCAATAAGATAATAACCAAATTCAATTTGTGGGAACATTATGATATTGATTCTACAACGGTGCGTTCGCCACTCAACAAAATGGATAAATTATACAAAAAGCGTATTCAGGCAAAACGAACTACTTACGGAGCAGTTGAAATACGAGTGCTCGATACCGACCCTGCAATGGCTGCCACACTTGCCAATACCATAACCAATATGATTGACACGGTTATGAATAATATGGAAAAAGCACGTGCTCGAGAGGCTTTTTATATTGCCCAAAAAGAGTATGATAGCCGTGTGGCATATCTAACATCGCTCGAAGATTCACTACAAATGATTATGCAAAAAGGAGTCGTAGATTTTGAATCGCAGGCATATGCATTGAATCAAGCACTTGGCGAAGCATTGGCAAGCGGTAATACTCGCGGTGCAGCCACCATTCAACAACAATTAGATACTTTGGCACGCTATGGCAGTACCTACATTTCGTTACGCGACTTTTTGGAATACCAAAAAGAACAATTGAGTATTTTAACTTCACGTTATCGCGAAGCCGAAGTTGAGGCACACAATATTCTCACACACTTTTATGTAGTAGAACGCGCTTCGGTAGCCGACCACAAAGCAAAACCAAAACGAGCAATTATTGTGCTGGTTTCCACCTTTGCCACATTTATATTTACATTCCTTGTGCTTGTATTTGTAGAGTTTTTCAAGGATTTACGCCGTAAAGAGCGCAAAGTGAAAGAGGAAAAAACAAAGGAATAGAAAACAAGAAATATAGATTCTGATACTTTTCCAAAGTTCCGCACTTTGGAAAAGTTATATTTCTCCTATCAATTCATATGCATCGGCATTATCAATGCGAACGCTATAAAATTTCCCAACAAACAACCTCTTCGCTGAATTAATTATCACTTCATTATCAACTTCATAGGCATCATATTGCGTTCTTCCGACGTAAGAATTTCCTTCTTTTCTATCAACAAGCACTTTCATTATTTTTCCTATATGTTGCTTGTTTTTCTGAAGTGAAATTTCATTTTGCAATGTCATTACCGCATCACGTCGTGCTTCTTTTTCGTGTTGCGGAATAGCATCTTTATACTGTTCCGCAGCATACGTGCCTTCTTCGTGCGAATAGGTAAACACTCCTACTCTATCGAATTGAGCATGGCGTACAAATTGCAACAATTTTTCAAATTCCTGTTCGGTTTCGCTCGGATAGCCCACAATCAACGATGTACGAATGGCAATATCAGGAACTGCTGTGCGCATGGTTTCTATTAATTTCCACGTTTCTTCTTCGCTGCTACCACGACGCATGGCGTTTAACACTACACTTGACGAATGTTGAAACGGAATATCAATATAATGACAGATTTTTTGCGATTGTTGCATAAGCGGCAATATTTCTACCGGGAAATTGTTAGGATACAAATAATGCAAGCGTATCCATTCCAAACCATCAATAGCTTCTAATTGTGGTAAGAGTTCTGCCAAAGCATTTTTTTTATACAAATCCACACCATAGTACGATAAATCTTGTGAAATAAGAGACAATTCCTTTACACCG
Source organism: Bacteroidales bacterium (assembly GCA_031262005.1). Classification (GTDB taxonomy): domain Bacteria; phylum Bacteroidota; class Bacteroidia; order Bacteroidales; family UBA1715; genus WQTX01. The sequence continues at coordinate 14,286 of JAISIO010000156.1, read as the reverse complement.
TGCTTTGCTAAAAACTGAGCTTCCTGCACCAGTGTTTTAATTGGCGTTGAAACATGAGCACCACGTATTGCGGGAATAGCACAAAATGCACACTTACGATTACAACCTTCGGCAAGTTTTAAGTATGAAATATGTTTGGGCGTTGAAAGTATACGTTCTTGCAACAATCCATCAGCTTGCTCAGATTGTAAAGCCTGCAAGACATCGGCAAAATTACGTGCACCAAAATACGCATCGACTTCTGGAATTTCAGAACGCAGTTCATTTGCATATCGCTCTGATAAACAACCAATAACAAAAACCTGTTTTATTTTTCCTTGTTCTTTTGCTTGAATTGCATTCAAAATTGTTTGAACCGACTCTTCTTTTGCATCGTGTATAAAACCGCAAGTATTAATAATTACAATCGGCGTAAACCTGTTACTATCAAATACTACCCGATAATTCAAGGCTGCCAACTGACGAGCCAAGCGTTCGGAATCAACAAGATTTTTAGAACAGCCGAGTGTTATTATGTTTATTGTTTTTTGCATTTTTTATGTTTTTAGAAACGGAAAGATAAGGGAGGTAAAAGTACAAAAAAAGCAGAAAGTTTGAAACTTCCTGCTTTTTATTACAATTTAGTTTTGTACAAAACTTGTTATTTATCGCCTCTAATTGCCGCAATACCCGGAAGTACTTTTCCTTCCATATATTCCAACATGGCACCACCACCTGTAGAAACATAGCTTACTTTATCAGCAAGTTTGTTTTTGTTGATAGCTGCCACAGAGTCGCCACCACCGATTAGAGTAAATGCGCCTTTTGCAGTAGCTGCAGCCAATGCTTGTGCTATTGCTGACGTTCCTTTTGAAAATTTATCCATTTCAAACACGCCCATAGGACCATTCCAAAGTACGATTTTCGATTTTGAAATTACGTCAGAGAATTGAGCAATGGTTTCATCGGCAATGTCTAAGCCCATCCAACCATCGGGAGTTTCGTTTGTTTTTGAAATACTGGTATTTGCGTTAGCGTCAAATTTATCGGCATTCACAGCATCAGTTGGAATATACACATTTACATTGTTTTCTTTTGCTTTTTTCAAAATATCAAGAGCCAAATCAAGTTTATCGCTTTCGCATAAAGAATTTCCAATTTTTCCACCTTGTGCCTTTATAAAGGTATAGGTCATACCACCACCAATAATTAAATTGTCGATAGTTGGTAGCAAACGAGAAATGATTTGAATTTTATCGGATACTTTTGCACCACCCATAATGGCAGTTTTAGGAGCTTCTTTCGATTGAAGCACCATATCCATAGCTTTCAATTCGCTATTGATAAGGAAACCAAACATTTTATTTTCAGTACTGAATAAATCAGCAATCAATGCAGTAGAAGCATGTGCACGGTGAGCTGTTCCGAAAGCATCGTTCACATATACATCGGCATAGCTTGCCAAGGTTTTTGTAAATTCTTTTTGCGATGCTTTTACACGAGCTTTTGCTGCTGCTTTTTCTTCATCGCTTGCATCTTCTGCAGTGCGGGCTTTGCCTTCTTCTTCTTCATAAAAACGAAGATTTTCCAACATTAAAACTTCACCCATTTTAAGAGCTTTTGCAGCATCGCTGGCTTTCATGCAGTCGTCCACAAATTTGATTTCTTTTCCGCCAAGATTTCTTGAAACGGCAGGAATAATTTGTTTTAACGAACATTTTGGATCAGGGTTTTGTTTTGGACGTCCCATATGCGACATGAGAATCACAGCTCCTCCGTCTGAAAGAATTTTGTTAATTGTAGGTAAAGCACCGCGAATACGAGTTTCATCGCTTACTTCTCCTGTTTCTTTGTTTAAAGGCACATTAAAATCAACACGAACGATTGCTTTTTTGCCTGCAAAATTAAAATTGTCAATTACTTGCATTGTATTATTTTTAATAGGTTTATACTTTTTTAGCGACCAAAAATACAAAATAATTCTCAATTACAGCAATTACGATTATCGAAATGTTAATTTTGAATACAATTTGCTACTCTTACACAGTGTTCTATACAAACACAAGTTGCAACTGCCTCATTTGTTTGGATATAAGTTGTGAAAGGTCGAGCTTTTGAACAAAAGTGCATTGTTCTATAGTTAACAATTGTTCTTGAAAATGTTGTTCCTCACTTTCTGTTGAAAAATTATTTACTCGGATAACATAATCAATATTCTCTAAAAAATCGAAGCACACACTACGTAAGTTTTTGTTTACAAGTACTTCAATTGAAATATGGCGCAATTCATCATTACCTGTGTACAAATTGTGTATTGTAGTTTCATCTATCGATGGAGCCAAACGCAAAGAGATACCCAACATTTCGTTCAATGCGGCACAAAAATTAAATTCGTTGAGTGCCGAAACAACAACGAAAAACGTAGAATTAAGTGTAGGTGTGAAAATAATTGATTTTTGTTTCATGGTACATTAGCATATATAGAATAAAATCGAGTAAGCAATAAGCCGATAATAAAATAACCGAATAATCGACTAATTTGCTAAATCGGTTATTCAGTTACTCTATTATTCAGTTATTTTTAATTTAGTCTACAAGCAGCAGAACTTTATGGTTCGATTGTTCAACAACTCCGCCGGTAATTGTAAAGGTACGATGTTGTCCTTGCGAATCAACAATACGAACTTCGCCCTGCGTGAGGATTGATATTATAGGTGCATGATTCTCAAGTATTTCAAACGAGCCATTTGCGCCAGGCAGATTTACTTGTTTCACTGTGCCTGCAAAAATTTGTTCGGTTGGACTTAAAATTTCTATTTCCATACCTTTCAATTATTTAAGGTTAGCCAAAAGTTTTTCACCTTTTTCAATTGCTTCTTCAATTGTTCCCACTAAGTTGAATGCGGCTTCCGGATATTTATCAACCTCACCGTCAATAATCATATTAAACCCTTTTATAGTATCTTCAATTGCCACAAGTTTACCCGGCATACCAGTAAATTGCTCGGCTACATGGAAAGGTTGCGAAAGGAAACGTTGCACACGGCGAGCGCGATGTACTACAAGTTTGTCTTCTTCCGAAAGTTCGTCCATACCAAGAATTGCAATAATATCTTGTAATTCTTTATTGCGTTGTAAAATTTGAATTACTCGTTGTGCCGTGTTATAATGCGCTTCGCCCACAATTTCAGGCGTTAATATACGAGAAGACGATTCCAACGGATCAACCGCAGGATAAATACCAAGCTCCACAATTTTACGACTAAGCACCGTAGTTGCATCCAAATGCGCAAACGCAGTAGCCGGAGCAGGGTCGGTTAAGTCATCGGCAGGCACATAAATTGCTTGTACCGAAGTAATTGAACCTCGTTTAGTTGATGTAATACGCTCTTGCAAAAGTCCCATCTCAGTAGCAAGTGTAGGCTGATAACCCACCGCCGACGGCATACGACCTAAAAGAGCCGATACTTCGGAACCCGCTTGTGTAAAACGGAATATATTATCGACGAATAAAAGGATATCACGTCCGCCAGATTTTTCATCACCATCACGGAAATTTTCGGCAATGGTCAATCCCGAAAGAGCCACACGAGCACGAGCACCCGGAGGTTCATTCATTTGACCGAATACCATGGCAAGCGACGATTCCTCTAATGCTTTTGTATCAATTTTCGATAAGTCCCATCCGCCTTTTTCAAGACTTTCCACAAATTCATCGCCATATTTTACAATGCCCGATTCTATCATTTCTCGCAAAAGGTCGTTTCCTTCACGAGTACGCTCGCCTACACCAGCAAATACAGAAAGTCCCGAATATGCTTTTGCAATATTATTAATCAATTCCTGAATAAGTACCGTTTTTCCTACACCGGCACCTCCGAAAAGACCGATTTTACCACCTTTTGCATACGGTTCTATCAAGTCTATCACTTTAATACCTGTATATAAAATTTCGGAATTAGTTGAAAGATTTTCGTATGCAGGCGGTTCTGCGTGAATTGGATAGCCGCCTTCTTTTGACACTTCGCCTATACCATCAATAGCATCGCCGGTAACGTTGAATAATCGTCCACGAACTTTGTCACCCACAGGCATTACAATTTGCGAACCGGTTGCCACCACTTCCATTCCCCTACTCATACCGTCGGTGGAATCCATGGCAACGCAACGAACCGTTTTTTCGCCCACGTGTTGCTGACATTCTAACACTACTACTTGACCATTTTCTCTACGAATTTCTAATGCATCAAGAATTTGCGGCAACGAACTGCCCGTTTCTTCAAAACTCACGTCCACCACCGGACCAATGATTTGAACAATTTTTCCTATATTTTTAGACATATAAATTAATGTGTATTAATTACTGCATGATTACATTAGCACAAATATTACGTTTTTTTTTGAAACGACAATGAATTGTGTGTGTTTTTTTTTCTAAAAGTCATTGTCTTTCTTAATTTGTGTTACACAAGAAACTATTCAAAAGACTTAAACATCAACCTCTATCAAGAGGATTTTTTATGTACAAAACTCAATTACTTTTTTTCCAAAAGCACTACATTTTCTACATGGTGTGTATGCGGGAACATATCAACTGCTTGCAATTTTTTCACAGCATACTGTTCACTCATTAACTGAATATCACGCGCTTGCGTTGCCGGATTACAACTAACATATACTATTCGCTTAGGTGCACAGCGTAGAATAGTTTCCACCACCGATTGGTGCATTCCTGCTCGAGGCGGGTCGGTTATAATAACGTCGGGCGTGCCGTGGGCAGCTATAAATTCATCAGTCAGAATATCTTTCATATCGCCTGAGTAGAATGTTGTATTTGCAATATTGTTTTGCTCCGAATTTTCTTTGGCATCAACAATTGCTTCGGGCACGTATTCTATACCAACAACTTTTGCCGCATGCGCTGCTACAAAATTGGCAATTGTACCAATACCCGTGTAGAGGTCATACACTATTTCGTTACCGTTCAGTTGCGCAAAATTTCGCGCTATACTATATAATGTATACGCTTGCTCCGAATTTGTTTGATAAAACGACTTCGCTCCTATTTTAAACTGCAAACCTTCCATGGTTTCCACAATATAATTGCGCCCGGCATAGCAGTGAATTTCTTGGTCGTGAATGGTATCGTTTGCTTTTTGGTTGACAACATATAGTAGTGATGTAATCTGCGGAAATTGTTCTTGTACGGCTTGGAGCAAAGCGGAAATTTTTTCGCTATCGTTTTCATAAAAAACTACAACAACCATAATCTCTCCTGTGGTGGTGGTACGAATAATCAAATTGCGCAACAATCCATTGTGATTGCGAATATCGAAAAACGTATAATTGTGTGCATAGGCAAATTCCCGAATAAAATTACGAATTTCGTTACTTTCATCGCTTTGCAAATAGCATTTTTCTATATTCACAACTTTGTCGAACAAACCGGGAATGTGAAAACCAAGCGCATTGGGATTTGCGATTTGTTCGTTGCTTGCAATCTCTTCGGTGGTCATCCATCGTTTGTTTGAGAAGGTAAACTCCAATTTATTACGATAAAATTCTGTTTTTTGCGAAGCGGCAATCGGTAGAGTTTCTTCAATCTGTAAATGCCCTATGCGAGTCAATTGATCTATTACTTGCTGTTGTTTATACTGCAATTGGTTTGCATAAGGCAAAATTTGCCATTTACAACCACCGCATATGCCAAAATGAGCACAAAACGCATTGCAACGCACATCGCTTTGTTTTACAAATGATTGCACACGCGCCTCGCAGTAATTTTTTCGTTTTTTGGTTAGTTGTATATTGACTATATCTCCCGGCACCACACCTTCTATAAACACTACCAAATCGTCGATTTTGGCAATAGCCTTTCCTTCGGCGGCAATGGTTTCTATGTGTACGTTTTCTATGTAGGGAAGTCTTTTTTGTCGCTTGCTCATTTTTTAGGAAATAGGAATTAAGCGTTAGGAAATAGGTTTATTTTGTCTTGTATCTAAAAGTTTATTTTCTCGGCATTTGGTCTATCATATCCAACATAATTCGATATGTTTCATATAGCTCCACATCTTTTTTTATGTCGGTATACCAGTCATCGCGGCGTTTTTGTTTTACCGAATCTTCTTCGGCAGTTTCGCTCACTATGTTGTCAATGAGCGTTACTTGCAAAGGAGTTTCATGTTTGCCCGCATTTTTAAATTTTTCCGACAATTCGGCATCTTGCGCTTGGCGTGCTCTAAAATCGTTGATATTCAAATTTACCGTTGTAGTATTTCGTCTGTCGGCAAGCCATTCCGATGCTTGGTTTATTACTGTGAATACACTATCATTTTGCACTCGTTTGGCACTTTGTTTTGCCAATTTTTTTACATCGTATTGAGGTTTCCATTCAGTGTATTTTTCTGCTTGTATCACAGTCCATGGCATGGCGTTATCAAGTTCTCGTTCACCTATTTTGATTTTTTGATACAAATCAGGCAATACAATATCGGGAATTACCCCTTTCAATTGTGTGGAACTTCCGTTAATTCTATAAAATTTTTGAATGGTAATTTTCACGGCACCAAACGGCATATAGGACCTATGCGAATTGTCAATCACTTGGTCTATATCGAGCACTCGCTGTACCGTACCTTTCCCGTAAGTAGAGTGAGTGCCTACAATTACGGCACGTTTATAATCCTGCATTGCCGCCGCCAAAATTTCAGAAGCTGAGGCACTGAATGTATTTACAATAATTAATAATGGTCCGTCATACAAAATTGAAGGATCGCGGTCGTACAATGCACGACGATTTCCACCTGCGGCACTCACTTGAACAATAGGACCTTTTTCTATAAAGAATCCGCCGATGTCCACCACATCTTGCAACGAACCACCACCGTTATCACGTAAATCTATAATAATTCCCGCCACATTTTGAGCTTTCAATTTCTGAACTTCTATTTGTATATCATCGGAACATTTTCGTCCGTATCTATCATTCATATCGGCATAAAATTGCGGCAAATAAATGTATCCAACTGCCGTTTCGGGCTTATCCGAAGAATTGATAACGGTAGATTTTGCATATTTTTCTTCGAGTACAATTACATCACGAATTATGGGAATTTGAATAATATTTCCGTCGATTTTTTTCACAGTAAGCACCACTTTTGTTCCTTTTTTGCCACGAATGAGCTGTATAGCATCGTCCAAACGCATATCCACCACATCAACCGGCTCTTCATCTGCCTGAGCAACTTTCATAATTATATCTTCGGCTTTCAATTCGCCCGTTTTCCATGCCGGACTACCGGGCATCACTTCCACAACTTTTATATAGCCGTCTTTCTCTGTGAGCGTTGCACCAATTCCTTCGAGTTTTCCCGAGATTGAAATATCAAAATTTTGTTTGTCTTTTGGTGGAAAATACGTGGTATGCGGGTCAAACGAAGCGGTTATGGCATTCACAAATGAATTAAAACGGTCGGTTTCGGTTATTTGATTAATGCGTTTGAAACGAGTTTGATAGCGTTTAAGAATTTTCTCACGAGCCGCCTGTTCTATTTCATCAAATGATTTCAATGCAACCGTATCAGATTTTTCGTGCGCCACTTTATTCTCTTTTTCCGAAATAATAATTTCGTCGAGCACCTGCATTTTTATATATTTCCACCATTGTTGTTCAAGCTCCTGATTATTAGTAGCATATCCTCGTTTTTTTTCATCAACCGTAAAACTTTCCTGCCGATTGTAATCGAAGGGTTTTTCAAGAATTAACGGATACCACTGTTCCACCAAAGCCGTTTGAGTATTGATAATTTCAACCGATAGATGAAAAAAATCTAACTTAGCAGTAAGAATTTGGTCGTCAAGCTGCATTTTGTAGGTATTCAACACACCAATATTTTCCTGTGTGAGAAACATTTTACTGTAATCCAAACTTTGCAAATAGCCGTCGAACACTTTTTTTGAAAAATTATCATCATAAGGCAGCGGGTCGTAATGAAACGTTTTCAGAATTTCGGTCATGTAGGCAAGCAATAGTCGATCTTTGGTAGTATCGGATTTATTGCTCCATGTAAGTGCAAAAAGCGTCCCGATGGTTACAAATACAAGTATTATTACAAGGACGGGACGAAGTATTTTTTTCATAAAGTATTAGTTTTATGGATATGCGTAAGTAGTACTATAAATTATTTTTGATTAATGCGCCGAATGTACATTTTTTATTTGGAATAGATACTTAATTTGCGGGAAATTTATTGTTTCGTTATCCACATATTTATCCATCAAGCGATTATTTAAAAACTTGTTTACTACTTTTTGTAATTCACAATTCGCAGTTCGTAAATGTTCGTTATTTTTGGTAATTATTACAATAACTATGGTTTTATGGGCTTAGCCTGCCGGCAAATCCTGCAACCGAATTTGCTTATTGAGCGTATTGAAGCTATCGGAACTACACACAAACTAATTGCGCAATGCAACAAAGCAGCTACAAAACAATTACACAGCCAAGCGAAGGACTTTTCAAAGAAAAAGGCAGCAAATTTTTTGCCTTTGCTTACCCTGTTGCAAGCGTTGCCGAAATCAAACCATTTATTGAAAACCTACGCAAAGAACACCACTCGGCACGGCACGTATGCTGGGCTTATAAGTTGGGCTACGACGGCAGCGAATACCGAGCCAACGATGACGGCGAGCCAAATAACAGTGCCGGGAAACCGATTTTGGGGCAAATTGATTCGTTTGAATTGACTAATGTGCTGGTGTGTGTGGTGCGTTACTTTGGCGGTACATTATTAGGCGTTGGTGGGTTAATTCAGGCTTATAAAGAAGCTGCACGCGAAGCTCTATCAGCAGCTGAAATTGTTGAAAAACCAATTGAATATACCGTAACGCTGCGTTTTGATTATGCAATGCAAGTTACTATCAATCAATTACTCAAACAATATAATGCACGCACTGTTTCTCAAAAATTTGAATTGGATTGTGAATTTGTATGTGCTGTGCCTGTTTTGCAGAAAGAATTGTTTTTGCAGGCGGTGAGACAATTTCCGAATATTGTAATTTCCGAATAAGTTAATACCAGAAAAACTACCACATATCTAACAATAGTAACAATACACATACAATGGCATTAAGTTGGAACGAAATAAAAGAGCGAGCATTACTATTCTCAAAAGAATGGGCGGGCACTTCAAACGAAGAAGCCGATGCAAAACCGTTTTTAGACGCATTTTTTAATGTTTTCGGCATTACGAGAAAAAAAATTGGAACATTTGAACACCGTGTCAAGAAACTTTCCGAAGCCGATGGTTACATTGATTTACTGTGGAAAGGAATGATTTTAGTTGAAATGAAAAGTCGGGGCAAAAATCTTGACAAAGCATTTGAACAAGCAAAAGAATACACCTACGGATTGAAACAACACGAACTACCGAAATTCATTCTCGTTTGTGATTTTGAAATTTTCCGACTTATTGACCTCGAAGAAACTAAAACGCACGAATTTCGACTTGCCGACCTCGTACACAATGTACAACATTTCGGTTATTTGCTCGGCTATCAAAAAAAAGAGTATAAAGAACAAGACCCTGCCAACATAAAAGCAGCCGAATTGATGGGAAAATTGCACGACCGATTACGAGAAATCGGCTACGAAGGCCACCCATTAGAAGTGTACTTAGTGCGAGTGCTGTTTTGTCTTTTTGCCGAAGATACCACGATTTTTGAAAAACAACAATTTCAAGATTTCATAGAACGTCGCACCAACGAAGACGGAAGCGACCTTGCCGCACGATTACAAGAACTTTTCCAAGTGCTGAATACTCCAAAAGAAAAACGTTACAAAAATCTCGATGAGGATTTGAATGGATTTCCGTATGTCAATGGAAAATTGTTTGAAGAAATGTTGCCTACAGCAAGTTTCGACAGCAGTATGCGCCGTGCGTTGCTCAATTGTTGTTACATTGATTGGAGTACAATTTCGCCCGCCATTTTCGGTTCCATGTTTCAAAGCGTAATGAACCCGCAAGAACGCCGAAATTTGGGTGCACATTACACCAGCGAAACCAATATTCTAAAACTCATTAAACCGCTTTTTTTAGACGAACTGTGGCAAGAATTTCATGCTTTGGCTTCGCTTGGCAACCACACTACACAAGCAAGAAAACTGCACGATTTTCACAAAAAATTAAGCACCCTCCGTTTTCTTGATCCGGCTTGCGGTTGCGGCAACTTTTTGGTAATCACTTACCGCGAATTGCGTTTATTGGAAGTGGAAGTGCTGAGAGCATTGAACAAAAGCGGACAGCGTTTCTTAGATGTGAGTAGCATTATTTTGCTCAACGTGGATCAATTTTATGGCATTGAGTACGAGGAATTTCCTGCCCGAATTGCCGAAGTAGCAATGTGGCTTATAGACCACCAAATGAATATGCGTATCAGTAATGAGTTCGGACAATATTTTGTGCGTTTGCCTCTCACGAAATCAGCAAAAATTGTTCACGCCGATGCTTTGGAAACCGATTGGCAATCGCTCTTAAATCCTGTAAATGCTTATACGATAAAAGCAGACCACGCCGATATTTATTTGGTTAGTGAACCTGAAATTTCTTATGGAAAAGTGAATGTGCAAACAAAATCATATTCCATTCATAAAGGAGAACCTGAAATTTCTAACGAAATCAAATTTGATTACATTATTGGGAATCCGCCTTTTATTGGCTCTAAAATGATGTCGCAACAGCAGCGCAATCAAATTGCAGTACAATTCTACAATGCCTCCGGCAGCGGTGTATTAGATTATGTAACAGGTTGGTACATAAAAGCAGCAAAATATATTCGAGGCACAAAAACAAAAGTAGCATTTGTTTCAACCAATTCAATAGTGCAAGGCGAACAAACCGCCATACTGTGGGGCTACTTAATGAAAAATTGGGACATAAAAATTCATTTTGCACATCGCACCTTTAAATGGAGCAACGAAGCACGAGGAAACGCCGCTGTGTATTGTGTAATTGTTGGTTTTGCCAATTTCGACATACACAATAAATCTATTTTTGAATATGAAAACATACAAGGCGAAGCACACGAAGTACAGGCAAAAAACATCAACGCTTATTTGATTGATGCAAAAGATATTTTTATTGAAAAACGGAGTACGCCGATTTGCAATGTGCCGAAAATGAGTTTTGGAAATATGCCGTTAGACGGTGGAAATTTACTGTTATCCGATGAAGAAAAAGCAGAATTGCTGAAAATGGAACCCAAAGCAGAAAAATTTATTATGCCTTTAATTTCGGCTTATGAATTTTTGAATGGAAAAACTCGTTGGTGTTTGTGGCTCGAATATGCCGAACCAAGTGAACTTAAAAAATTACCGCAGGTTTTAAAACGCATTGATGCCGTTAGAAAATTCCGACTTGGCAGTGTAGCTCCATCAACACAAAAATTTGCAACAACGCCAACGTTATTTCGAGATAGAAATAGACCCGAAACTTTTATCGTAATTCCAAGTACAAGTTCCGAAAATCGACCATATATCCCCATGGGATTTTTTGATAAAAATTCTATTGCAAACAACAGTTGTCATATTATTCCTGACGGAAATTTATACCACTTCGGCGTTTTAATGTCAAAAATGCACATGGCTTGGGTAAATGCAGTTTGCGGAAGATTAGAAAGTCGTTTCAGATATTCCAAAGACATTGTGTACAATAATTTCCCTTGGGCAGAAAATCCTACCGAAAAGCACATACAAACAATAGAAAAATATGCACAAAACGTGTTGGATATTCGGGGGCAGTATGCTAATCGTTCTCTTGCAGAACTGTACGACCCTCGTTTTATGCCGCCCGAATTAATAAAGGCGCACAACGAGCTTGACAAAGCGGTGGACTTGACATATTGCCCGCAACCGTTTACGAGCGAGGCGCATAGGCTGAAATTTTTGTTTGCGCTTTATGAAAAATATACCGCAGATTTGTTTACGAACGTGAAGAAAGGAAAATATAGAAAAACTAAATAAAAAAAGCTATAACTATACCATTTTCGTGAGTTCACAAAAATGGTCAAAAACAATGAATATCAAATATTATCTATCAATATCCTAATATCAATGAATATCTATAAAAAAATGAAAACCATCGGAAAACTATGTTTCACACTCTTTTTCGTAACCATTACGTTCGGATTTTTGAATCCCGACACAATAGTAGACGCAACTCCCAAACCCCGAGAGCCGTTTGCGTATGTACCAACTCAGTGGGTTGATTCTACGCTTAATACTATGACACTTGACGAAAAAATCGGGCAATTATTTATGGTGGCAGTGTACGCCAATCCTAAACAAAGTAATTTTTTGCAGGTTGAAAAATTGATACAAGAACACAACATTGGCGGCGTTATTTTTATGCAAGGACACCCCACAACACAAGTACAGTACACAAATCATTTTCAATCAATTAGCAAAATACCGTTATTGGTTTCTATTGACGGCGAATGGGGACTCGCAATGCGCTTGGATAGCACAATCGCATTCCCCAAACAACTGATGTTGGGCGCAATTACCGATAATTCGTTGATTTACAATATGGGAGTTGAAATTGCTCGTCAATGTCGGCGCATGGGTATTCACATCAATTTTGCACCGTCGGTTGATATAAATAATAATGCTAACAATCCTGTTATCAACTTTCGTTCGTTTGGCGAAGTGCGGGAAAACGTAGCGCAAAAAGGCTACGCCTACATGAGCGGAATGCAAGATAATCATATACTAACTACCATAAAACATTTTCCCGGACACGGTGATACCGACACCGATTCGCACCACAATATGCCACTCATTACACACAAAAAAGCACGTTTGGATAGCATTGAATTATATCCGTTCCGTTATTTAATAAATCGTAATGCTACTGGCGTTATGGTTGCACATTTGTATATGCCCGAATTGGAGAAAACAAAAAATTTACCATCAACACTTTCCCCTAAAATAATTACCAACATACTTCGTAATGAAATGGGATTCAAAGGATTGGTATTCACCGATGCGCTTAATATGCAGGGTGTTGCCAAAAATTTTCCTGTGGGCGACCGCGAAATTCGGGCAATTTTAGCAGGAAATGACGTACTGCTTTTTCCAGAAAACGTTCCGCTTGCAATTACCGAAATAAAAGCCGCTATTGCTAAAAGAAAGATTACGGAAGACATTATTACCGAACGGTGCCGCAAAATTCTAATTGCCAAAGCATGGGCTGGACTCGATACACTTGGCTCCTCGCCTATTCCAACCGAAAATTTGTACAATGACCTCAATACCAATGCCGCAAAAACACTCAATAAAAATCTTATCCGCTCGGCAATTACAATTGCTAAAGATACTAAAAACCAATTACCAATCACTCATTTAGATACTCAGAAGATTGCATACATCCGTTTTTCCGAAGCACAGAACGATGAATTTTACAACGTTGCAAAAAATTATACCAACATTACAAAATTTTCCATAACAACAACCAATGCAACTGCGCAATTACCCACTGTGCTTAAAAAATTACACAATTACACAACTGTAATTGTCAATGTGGAAGCTACAAGTGCATACGCTTCACGCAAATATGGCATACAAGCAACACATATTAATTTAATAACACAAATTGCAAAAGCGGCAAACGTAATTTTGGTAGTTCACGGAAATCCTTATATTTTAAATATGGTAGAGTCAGCAATTCCTACAATTCCAAGTATTGTGGTAGCCTACGATTTTACTGCCGAAGTACAACACGAAACCGCACAAGTAATTTTTGGTGCACTACCCGCTCGCGGAAAATTACCGGTTAGCACAGGTGGAATTAAAGCCGGAACAGGCATATTGTACGATTCACACAAACGATTGCGTTACTCCGAACCATTTGAAACCGGCATGAACGAAAAGACCTTACTACAAATAGACAGTATTGCGCAAGCAGCTATTGAGGCAAAGGCTACTCCCGGCTGCCAAATTTTGGTGGCGCACAAAGGATCTGTGGTATACAACAAAGCCTTCGGCAAGCTCGCCTATCATTCGCCGCAACAAGTTGATACAGAAACATTGTACGACTTGGCATCAATTACCAAGGCAGCTGCAACTACGATTAGTTTGATGAAATTATACGATGCGCAAAAGTTTTCGCCCGACAGCACTCTGGGCTGTTATTTACCGCAAGCAAAGAATACCGATAAAGATACACTGCGATTCTACAACATACTCACACACCAAGCCCAATTGCCTGCTTGGATACCGTTTTATCAATATATGATTGTCGATTTTTTTAA
>JAISIO010000024.1 GCA_031262005.1 Bacteroidales bacterium | reverse complement strand
ACACGAAGATACGCAATTACCAACAAGCTAACAAATTGCAAATCAGTTATTTATCAACAATTACGATTTTAAATTGTTGATAACCACCGTTTTGCGAGAATTTTTATGCGTTTGACGTGACGGGTGGCGGTAAAACAGAGGCATATTTAGCCCTTTCCGCATTTTTGATTTTTTGGCGAAGATTGCAATATCCCAATAATTACGGCGGTGTAAATATCATAATCCGTTATACATTACGGTTGCTCTCGGCACAACAATTTGAACGAGCTACAAAACTGATTTTGGCTTGTGAGTTCATTCGCAAGAATCACGCAGATTTAGGAACTGAACGAATAACTATCGGGTTTTGGGTTGGAGGCAATACAATTCCAAATAAGGTAAAAAGCAACGATAATAATTGTGCAGAGAAAAAACTGCAAAACACGCAAGAACGATTAAACAAGAATCAATATGCTATAAATCCATTTCAATTATCTAACTGTCAATGGTGCAATACAAAAATAATTGGTAAAATACAGGCAAATTCAAATCCTTCAATAGGACACAGAATAAATCGTCAAAATCATTTAAGCAGTTATTGTTTAAATCCAAATTGTGCCTATTCGGAACAAAACGATGGTTTACCAATAGTATTGGTTGATGAAGATATTTACAGCAATCCACCCACAATGCTTTTTGCCACAGTAGATAAATTTGCACAGTTAGCGTGGAAAGGCGAGGCAACAAGTTTATTCAATCACAATGAAAATAGGAAACCCGAGCTGATTATACAAGACGAGTTACACTTGTTGAGTGGTCCGTTGGGTAGTTTAGTTGGGCTTTTTGAAAATGTAATTTTATCGCTTTGTACCACCGACACACAAAAACCGAAAATTATAGTTTCAACCGCTACCGTTAAGAATGTAGAGGAACAAGTCAAAGGTCTATACAGTCGTGCAGTACAGATATTCCCTCAAAACGCAACAAGTACGGACAATACTTTTTTCTCTAAAACTTTGCCCGAAAGCAAAAGGCGTTATGTTGGAATTTTGCCGACAGGCAAAACGCAAACAATGACAAATCTACGATTGAACGCCGCTTTGCTCTTTGCTCGCTTGGAATTGTGGAAAAATAACACAGATAAAACAGAGGCAGACCAATTTTGGACAATCCTTTCCTATTTCAAAAGTTTGAAACATATTGGTAGGTTTTCTAATAAAATTACAGCCGAATTGTTACCCGAAATCAAGCAGTTGCAAGTACGATATTTAATGAATGTTCCACCATACAACAATAATTACAACAAGTTATCATATAGAAATATAGAATTAACAAGCCGTATTCCAAGCGAGAGGATAAAGAGAAATTTGGATAAATTAGATATTTCCTTTGACGGAAATCTGGAGAAATACCAATCGTTTGACATCGTGTTGGCAACGAATATGATTAGTGTGGGGCTTGATGTCGGGCGATTGAATGTGATGCTAATGAATGGTATGCCGCCTAATACGGCAGAATATATTCAAGCAAGCAGTCGTGTTGCTCGTAAAAACGAAGGTCTCGTATTCACTCTTTTTGACCCGAATAATACAAGAGATTTGTCTTATTTTGAAGATTTTGTGACGTTCCATAAAACATTCTATAAGCAGGTGGAGCCAATAAGCGTAACGCCGTTCGCCGAAAATGCTTTGGATAAAATGCTTTTGACTGCGATGGTTACTTATTTTAGACATAAGTTAGGATTTGCAGACAACAAGATGCCTTATTCTTTGATTGAGAATAACAACAAACAACAATTTGCAAATGAATTAAATAATATATTCAATAATCATACATTTGCCGATGATGAAGATAAACAACTGATTGCCTTAGAAATTGCAAATCTAATTCAACAATGGGAATACAAAATTCAGGCAAGTCCGCCACCGAGTAGAGATAGTGGACTATATTTTTATGGCGGAAAGCACGAAACAGAGAAAAAGAAAAATTTACTCAAACCCATTCAAGAACGGCAAAGTGCAGACGATAAATTAGTTGGAATGCAATCTATGCGAAGCGTTGAGCCAAGTGCGGTTATAAAAATTAACAGATTTTAGATTATGGCAGAGAAAATAAATCACGGAAGAAGTAAAATGATTTCAAGTTACGGCGGCGTTGGTTCTGTTATTGATACGCCAGACGCTTCCATAATTATTGAGACATTCGATAAATGGGGTTATCCTGATCTATATGAAAAGGATGATAATGGACACTATAAACTAAAGAAACACATCATTTTAGATGACAGATTGGTAAATCGTCTGCGTGTTCGTTTCCCAAAACTGAAACATTTAGTATCTATTCCTGTGGAAGAAGACGGTTGGAAAACCGATGTACAACCACAAGCAAACTATTTTCCCAAATGGTTTTATTGCCCTCGATGTAAAAGATTTATGCCGCTAAAACAATGGAAAGACCATTGGAAAGGGCGGCAAGAATTTGACTTACAATGTTTCAATCCAGATTGTAAGGGTGAACATTTGGAGCAAGTCCGTTTTGTAATGACTTGCGCTGATGGGCATATTCAGGATTTACCATGGGAGTTTTGGAACAATCGCATGCCTATATCGGAAAATGAAAGCGAAGTAGGCAATGGTAGTGATAACGAGCAAGAGGAGAAATCAACAATTCGCCTTATATACAAGAAATGTTGTGATGAACAAGAGCTTTATTACAAAATCAGTAACGAGAATACCGACTTATCAGGCATTCACATTGAATGTAAAAAATGTGGAAAATCAGCAACATTAAAAGGCATCTTTGGTTTTTCTCAAAAATGTGGTGGTAGAAAATATTGGTTAGGACTTCAAAACGGACAATATGTAGGCGATACGTGTGAACAAAAAGTTGTAGTTAAGATTAAAACAAGCAACAGCATTTATTATTCAAACACATTGAGTAGTTTGTGGATACCTGAAAAACAAATAATTCAACTAACCACCGAAGTCCGAACAGAAATTGATGCAATAGTTAATGACCCCGAATATGTAGAAAATGATTTGAATAAATTTGCTCGAAGAAGCAATATTGATATTGAAATAATCAAGCAATATTTAGACGGCGCAGATATTTCGTATATTCCTGATATTGTGTACAGAAAAGCAGAGTACGAATATTTTACACAAAAGGAACAGCCCGAAGATAAAGTAATCAAATTCCGACAAATCAATGTAAAAGATACATTATACGGTTTTGAGAAGTTAGTGAAAATAGACCGATTGAAAAAAATTACCGTTCAAACTTCATTTACTCGCAACGAACCGATTGATACAGATAGCATTTTGATAGGAGATAGCGGGTATGAATACAATGTCAAGAGACAATCTGTTTCAAAAAATAGTTTTGAAACTCACTTATTACCTGCCATTGAAAATTACGGCGAAGGAATTTTATTTGTTTTAGACGAACAAAAACTCAAAGAGTGGGAGAAAAATGATATTATTACAGAAAGGATAAAAAATATTCAAACCCACGCAGAAGATTCAGATTGGCAGTCTCATAAAATTGAAGCTAAAAAAATTACCGCAAGAAAGATACTTATACATACATTATCACACTTACTTATTCGCGAATTTGAGTATGTTTGCGGTTACCCGATGTCTTCTTTGCAAGAACGGTTGTATGTAAGCGAAAGTATGAACGGCTTTCTGATTTCTGCTTATGACGGCACAGACGGATATTTGGGTGGTTTAACGAAACTGTGCAACAATCTTGATAAACTGCAAAGTATCATTACAAGTGCTTTACAACGGGCCAAAGATTGTTCTCTTGACCCAATTTGCTACGAAAACGAGGGACAGGGAATAGCACAATTAAATTTAGCCGCTTGTCATTCTTGTACGCTTATTCCGGATACAAGTTGTGAAATGAGTAATTTGTTTTTGGATAGAAGGTTTGTAATTGATGGAAACTTTGGATATTTTAAAGATATATAACTCATGCCCGAATCTCAAAACATAGAATACATATCCTCGTGGTACGAGGAGTATTTGGATTGGATTTGCGGTTTTGCCAATGCGCAAGGCGGTAAAATCTATATTGGCAAAGACGACAATGGAAAAGTCGTTGGCGTTGCCGACTACAAAGAGTTGATGGAGAAAATCCCCAACAAAATCAAAAATCAGTTGGGCATTACCGCCGAAGTCAATCTTCTGCAGGAAGACGGCAAACACTACATTGAAATTGTTGTTACGCCTTATTCCGTACCTATTTCGTTGCGCGGTAGGTATTTTTTCCGCAGCGGTAGCGTGAAATAGGAACTCACCGGCGCAGCGCTCAACGAGTTTTTGTTAAAACGAATCGGCAAAAAATGGGATAGCGTGCCTGTTCCCAATGTTCAGGTAGAAGATTTGAAGTCCGAAACTTTTGCCTTTTTCAAAGAAAAGGGCATTAAAAGCGGTCGTATAGATGAAAACAATCGCAATGACACGCCAATGCAGGTGCTTGAAAATTTGAAGATTATTGAAAACAACCTGTTGAACCGCGCTGCTGTAATGCTTTTTCACCCCGACCCTGAAAAATTTGTGTCGGGTGCGTATATCGAAATCGGCTTTTTCCGTACCGACAGCGATTTGTTGTTTCAGGACGAAATACACGGCAACTTGTTTGAGCAAATTGAAAAAACAATGGATTTGCTATTGACAAAATACACAAAAGCATTGATTTCATACGAAGGACTTACGCGAGTTGAAACACACGAATATCCGAAAGACGCTTTGCGCGAAGCATTGTTGAATGCCGTTGCTCATAAAGATTACACAGGTTCGTATCCAATCCAAATAAGCGTGTATGCCGACAAAATAATGATTTGGAATTACGGACGATTGCCCGAAAATTGGACGGTTGAAGATTTGCTGGACAAACACTCTTCTCAACCTCGCAATCCCGATATTGCAACCGCTTTTTTCCGAAGCGGTTATGTAGAATCGTGGGGGCGTGGAATGGACAAAATGAAAAATTTGTGCATTGAAGCAAAAATTCCTGTTCCTAAAATTTCCTGCAAAGGCAATGATTTTTGGACATTTCATCCTCAGTTTTGACCATTAGACCAATATGTGATTTATGGAAAAACTATGCCCCTCCTCAAAAATCAAGCAATTACAAAAACGCTAAAATTTTGTGTGCCTGCCTAATTTTTTTGAAGAGGGGTATACGGTTTTTTTGAAAAAAAACTATTTTTGCAACACCACTTTTTAATCAAAACGTCATGAATAGACGAATGATGCACAATGTTATTGCTGTTATTATAGTGTTGTGTGTAGTTGTATTCTTCCGTTTATATGAGCCGCCACCAAAAGCACAGAGTGCTGATGTGCTGCAAGATACAACTGCATTGGCACACGATACCACACGCAAAGAATTGATTGTTCGGGAACGCTACGCAGTCAATCCAAATACGGCTTCGCTCGAGGAATTGCAACACGCCGGATTCAGCAAACGGCAAGCCTATACCTGTATAAAATATCGTAATTCGGGAGCGGTGTTTCGTTACAAAGACGATGTTGCCAAACTCTATACCGTAACTGCCGAAGACTACGAAAATTTGAAAGACTACATAGATTTACCGGAAAAATCAAAACAATTGAAAGAAAAGAAAAACTCCTCTTTGGCGACGAAGAGAAACGCCCCAATAACTACAAAATCGGAAAATGCAAAACGCTATGAGAAAAAGACGTATGAGGCTACGCACATTGTAAAGCAAGATTTAAATACAATAGACAGTGCAGGTTTGACAAAAATCCCGTTTATAGGTGCATTCCGAGCGCGAAAAATTGTGGAAGCACGTTCAAAATGGGGCGGGTTTTACAGCATATCGCAACTGAAATCGTTGTATAGTTTCGATTCCATAGCTTGCGCCAACGTTGAAAAATATTGCTACATAAACCTTGAAAATATCAGGAAAATAGACATCAATACCTGCACGTTTCGAGAACTTCAAAATCTTCCTGCATCGTCATATCATGTTGCCAAACATATTTTCGACTACAAAAGAATAGTGGGAACAATACAAAATGCAGAAGAATTAGTAAGCAATAATATTGTAGAACGTGATAAATTTGAGGTGCTGAGGTATTATTTGAAACCTTTGTAACCTGAGTTCTGGATAAGGTAATATAAAAAATAGCCCGAATGGGCTTAATTTTCATAACCTTACGGTCAACGACCTAAGGCAAAATGCCATAAATAACGCTGCCTGAAAGGCAGAACATATAAGCCGTTTGTAAGTTGTTCTGCCTTTCAGGCAGCGTTTGACCTATATTTCCCTCCACAGGTTGCGCTTTTGATGAAAATATGGCTTTTTAAGACACGGGCTTATCCCGAACTCAGGTTAGAAAATTACAATCAAAAACGTAGTGCAGTGCAGCTCTTTGCCTCTCTGCGTGAAATGTTCAAAAAGTACCGGAATTACTGAGCTTTGTTCAAAACCTACCCACGTTCAGCAATTTCACTATAAACAAAAAATGTTAATAAAAATCCCACAATTAACACAAAACATACGCACAATTACAGTACATTTGTTGGCTTTAAATTTGAAAATTTACATAAAAAAATGACAGACGAAGGAGAAAAAATAATTCAACTCAACATTGAAGAAGAAATGAAATCGGCATACATAGATTATTCTATGTCGGTGATTGTGTCGCGTGC
>JAISIO010000184.1 GCA_031262005.1 Bacteroidales bacterium | reverse complement strand
TTCTTCCCTCATAATCAAGGATTAATTCTGCTCAGTGTGTATGCCATAGGCGTAGTGCTTGCCGCCCTCATGGCACTTGTGTTCAAAAAGTTTTTCTTTCACAAAGCCGACGTGCCTTTTGTAATGGAACTTCCGCCCTACCGCATTCCCACTCTGCGAAATGCCTCTATCCATACGTGGAATAAAAGCGTTCAGTATCTTACCAAAATGGGAACAATTATTTTGCTTGCTTCTATTTTGATTTGGGCATTGGGTTATTTTCCGCAAAACACTGCGTATTCCCAAGATTACGAGCAACACATAGAACTTGTGGCAAACGCCAATATGCCCGATGAGACCAAAGAAGCGCAGATAACAGAATTAAGAACTCAGCAAGAATCCGAGAGAATGGAAAACAGCTATATTGGGCGTTTGGGGCATTTTATTTTACCAGTAATAGAGCCACTCGGCTACGATTGGAAAATCGGAGTCAGCATTTTAACAGGATTGGCGGCAAAAGAAATTGTAATAGGGTCCATGGGAGTTCTCTACCAGTCCGATTTGGAAGCCGATGAAACGTCCGTAAGTTTGCAAAAAAAATTACAAGAACAAACATTCACATCGGGCAGTAGAGCCGGACAAAAAGTATTCACGCCGTTGATTGCGTTCTCGTTTATGCTCTTTGTACTGATATACTTCCCTTGCATTGCCGTAATAGCCGCCATACGCCGCGAAGCTGGTTTGAAATGGGCTATTTTCACCACATTGTACACAACAGGGTTGGCATGGCTCATTGCATTCGGTATGTATCACATAGGAGGATTGCTCGTATGAATTGGCAAAATGTAATAGTATATGTAATTTTAGTAGTGTGCGGGCTTTGGATAGTTCGCACACTACTCAATTTTTTTTCAAAAAAGTCGCGTAACGACAGTCAAAACAAATGCGCCAATTGCAATTGCGAGTGTAAACTGAAAACGCAATTGAAAACTCAACCAAAGGAAACTGTGTCTTGTACGCATCAGAAGTTGTAGCCTCGTAGAAACGCCAAAAGAAACTATTCTGATTGCTCCGTTTTAATATCTCCAACTCATGCCATAATCAATTTCTCAACAATCCTCTTTGCTGTGTTGAGCAAAGAGGATTTTTTATTTTTGGAAAACTCTTGCATTTTTTTGAAATAATGTATTTTTGTAAACACATTGAAAAACAACATATATCAACCCAAAGAATAAAACCACATAACCATGACAGAACATTCTATTTTAATTGCTTTTGGATTGACTATGATTGCCGGTCTTGCCACCGGAATCGGTAGTGGAATTGCCTTATTGTTCAAACGTACCAACAAAAATTTTCTCTGTGCATCGCTGGGATTCTCGGCAGGTGTAATGCTCTATGTATCGTTTATGGAGCTCATTCCCACTGCCAAAGAAGAATTTACGCAACTTGTGGGCGAAAAAACAGGAATGCTGTATCTGGTGCTTGCTTTTTTCGGAGGAATGGGATTAATTGCGCTGATTGATTTTTTGATACCGGAATCAGACAACCCGCACGAAATGAGGGCTATGGAAGATATGCACAACCCCGCATTGCAACAAAAATCGTTGCAGCGCACAGGAATTGTTGTTGCCCTATCGCTCGCCATTCACAATTTTCCCGAAGGTATTGCCACATTCACGTCGGCATTGAATGGGCTTTCGGTGGCTATACCTATTACAATTGCCATTGCCATACACAATATTCCCGAAGGTATTGCAGTGTCTGTACCTATATATCACGCCACAGGGAACAAACGGAAAGCCTTTTGGCTATCGTTCCTTTCGGGATTGGCTGAGCCGTTTGGGGCTATTATTGCGTACTTTGTTCTATTGCAATTCTGGTCGCCTTTGGTGAACGGCATAGTATTATCCGCCGTTGCGGGAATTATGGTGTATATTTCATTGGACGAGCTGTTACCTACCGCCGAAAAATACGGACAACACCATTTATCTATTTTAGGGCTTATTGCAGGAATGCTTATAATGGCTTTGAGTTTATTTCTTTTTCTATAAAAAATATCGTCTTCACTCCGCTCTACGACCGAACATTTCCATATTTTCATGTAGAGACGTGGCGTGCCGCGTCTCCCTCGTTTAGTGCACAACATCGAAACTTCTTTTCAAGCAAGAGTTTCTTCGTTTTGCTTGAAACAATGTGAGACGCAACACGTTACGTCTCTACAAAGCAACTCAAAGAGCCGCTTGTAATACGAAGCTCCCTTTATATTTTCAGAAAGTACAATAGTAATCAGGCTCAAACAAAACGTCCGACACTTGTTTTTACCCCCGCTATCCACACCAAATCGCCTTCGGCAAAGCGGAATTGCGTATCGGGATTGATAATATTTTCACCAGCTCTATCCACTTCTATTACGAGGCAGCCTGCAGAACGCAAATCACTTTCTATCAAAGTTTTACCATAAAGATGCGAATGTTTATCAATCACAAATGAGGTTAATTGTATGTCTTTTTCCTTAGTTTGTTGAGCAACAGCATCGGGTTCTGCTTCCATTATTCGGGTAAATTCTGCTATGTGTTCATCGGTTCCTATGGTTACAAGTTGGTCAAAAGGATATATGTAATCGTTTGCCGAAGGGAAATAAATCATTGTGTGTCCGCGAACAATTTTGGCAATATTCACATTATAATTTTTACGAACATCAAGTTCCAGCAACGACTTTCCTATAAAAGGAGAATCGGGCGAAACGGTTATTTCGGCTAAGTGAACATCACTATGCGACATTTGAGTTGAAATAGAATTGCGAAGCGGAGATTTTTGGCGTTCAAGCTCTTCTTTTTGATTCAAGTTTTCTAAAAATCTATCTTCAATGTACCAGTGCAGTTTGAAATTTTTACGTGCAAAAATAAGAAACACCACAAATGATGCTACAATAAAAACAATAGGCAACACTGTGTGCGTAGCGCGAAAATGAATAAATAACACTAACGTAATTAAAAATATAGCCAAGAACACTCGAAACAACACCAACACGGTCAATCTACGGCGATTAACTGTATTATTGTTGGCAGTAAGTGTGGCTTCCAGTGTTTTGGTGTTTCGGTTTGTCATAATAAGCCCCATAAGAAACGGCAACATAACCACAATAGTAGTCAGCGAATTGATAATATTAATCCAAACGACAGGAACATGCAGTGCCTGCAACTTACCAGTAACAAAAGGACTGATTATATACACAAAGCAGAGTATAACCGCCACCGAAAGAACGCCGTAAATAAGAACATTGATAATATATTTCTTCATAAATTTCTTCCAATCACTCTCGTTTTTTGCAATATCGCCCCCCGATGCGTAATTATCTAATATAGCTTTTATTTTTACCGGAATGCGTGGATTGAGCCATTCGTAGAATGGATTGGCGAAACGGATAAAATAGGGAGAAGTGAAGGTGGTGATAACAGATACGGCAATAATTATGGGATAAATAAAATCGCTCATCACACCAAGCGATAAACCAAGTGCGGCAATAATAAAGGCAAATTCACCGATTTGCGCCAAACTAAACCCCGATTGAATGGATACTTTCAGCGGTTGCCCCGAAAGCAGTACGCCCAACGATGAAAACGTAGCTTTACCAATAATTGTAACCAAGGTAAGTATCACTATGGGAAGCCAATATTCAACCAATGTAGCAGGATTAACCATCATACCTACCGACACAAAAAACACGGCTCCAAACAAGTCTTTTATATTTTTCGTTAAATGCTCAATATGCTCGCCTTCAATAGTTTCCGACAAAATAGAGCCCATAATAAATGCTCCCAATGCCGCCGAAAATCCGAAATGAGTAGCTAAAACCACCAGACCAAAACATAATCCTATGGAAATTATGAGTAATGTTTCTTCGTTCATCCACGTGCGAAATTTTTTGAGAAATGTGGGCAATACATAAATTCCAACTAAAAAACAAAGTACCAAAAATAAACCGAGTTTTAGCAAACCTTCAACCAATTCGCCACCGGAAACGGATTGACTTACGGCAATTGTAGAAAGCATTACCATCATAAGAATAGCAACAATATCTTCAACCACCAACGTACCGAAAACAATGGTGGTGAATTTCTGATTGCGCAACCCTAAATCACTGAATGCCTTGATAATAATTGTAGTAGACGACATAGCAAGCATACCACCCAAGAAAATACTTTCCAAAGTAGTCCAACCGAGCAAATGCCCCACAAAAAAACCGATACACAGCATGGATACTACTTCGGTAATAGCTGTTATAACCGCCGGACCTCCTACTTTCAACAGTTTTTTGAAGCTAAATTCAAGCCCCAAAGCAAACAAAAGAAAGATAACGCCAATTTCGCTCCACACGCGCACCGTAGCTTCATCGCGAATTGAAAAAGTATCGGGAAGCAGGTTAAAATACGGACCAATTATAAAACCGGCAACAATATACCCAAGCACCAAGGGTTGTTTTAAACTTCTAAAAATAAGTGTAATAATACCGGCTGAAATGAAAATTAGTGCTAAATCGTGTACTAAATTAAGTTCTTCGTGCATAACATGTATTTTTTGCCAAAAATATAATTTTTTTTGAATGTCCGCAATTGCTAAATAATTGAAAGTTGAGAATTGAAAATTAAAAATTTTTGC
>JAISIO010000158.1 GCA_031262005.1 Bacteroidales bacterium | reverse complement strand
GAATTTGAGCGTCAATAGCTGCGCCGTCAAGCAATATTGCAAAATGAGCATCGTTTTTCATATTCAATGTCAAACGATACACCGCATGGCATTCGTCAATAGCGCAGGCATCGGATATTATTGTTGTTTGATACCATTCTTGAATTGTCAAACGATTGTCGCAGGCATCGGCAAAAAGTATTATTTCTTCGTTTGAGCTTGTACCATTCACTACCACCGTATAATCAGTGCCATTTTTGGTGGGGTTTACGGTAATAGCATCACCCGATTTACCGTGCATAAGTACGCCGTTTTCGTACCATTCGTAGGTATACGTTCCATCGTCAGGCGGACATACCTCAACAGTGAGTTGCACGGCTTCGCCTGCTGCGTTAATTATGTTTTTATCGGCAGAAAGTTTTACACTAAGCCATGTAGGGTCGTTGAACGGTTCGGTCGAGAGCAATTCGTATGGTTTGCCGTTGCGAGTATTAATATACCATGTGAATTGTAGGTTTGTTCCGTGTGAACTCGAAGTGATAGTAGTGCCGTTTATAGTTAATCCCACGCCTGCTACATTAATGTCGGCACTTGTTAGTGGCGTGCCGTTTTCAAGAATTTGAAATTCACTATGATGCTCTCTGCCGAGAGTTACGTGCAATTCATAAATAGAATTACAATCATCAAGCGCAAATATTGTTGCTGTAGCATTGCTCATTGAAAAACGTCCGTCAAATGATTCGGCAAACAGAATTTTAATACGTTCGGAATCTTTTGTTGTTCCGTCGGAAAACGTTACTCGCAAGTAATATATAGTGCCGTTTTTTGTAGGCGTATCGGTCAATGTAGCACCTACTCCTAAATTGCTTTCCGTGCCGTTTTCGTTTTTAATCCATTGATAGCCGGTAATTGTTTTCCCTGTTTCGGGACATACGTTAGAAGTGAAATCAACCGCATTCCCTTTTGGAATGGTGGAACTGCCTTGCAGTGCAATGCTCACAAAAGCTCTGGTGGGCATTGTAGATAGTAATTGATACGGCTTGCCATTGCGAGTGTTCAAATACCATGAGAATTTGCGATTGGTGCCGTGTGAATTAGATACAATATTGGTACCATTCCAACTTAATCCCAACCCTCCACTCGAAACGTCAAGGTCGGCATTTGTCAGCGGCGTGCCGTTTTCAAGAATTTGGAATGTAGTATTATAATCGCTGCCAAGTTCACCATCTAATTTATAAATAGAATTACAGCCGTCAAGAGCCACTATGGTAGCCGTAGCTCCGCTCGTGGTAAAACGTCCATCGGCAGCAGTAGTAAAGAGTACTGTTTTTTCAGCAGACTGCAACGTTCCCGCTTGCACCGAATAGGTTGTGCCGTTGTGTGGTGGAATTTCGCTCAGCGTTGCGCCGGTTTCTCCACCAATTTCGGCACCATTGCGAAACCATGTGAAAACAGTAGGCGCAGCACTGCCGTCGAGCATAACAGGAGCGGCGGTAAATGTAACCGAAGCACCTGGTGCAACTAAATTTTGGGGAGATTGAATAATGTCAAGTGAATTGTCGGTGGGCGGTACATCTGAAAATACGTATGGTTGCTTACGAGTATCTAAATAAAAAGTGCGACTTTCGGCAGTGCCACCATTAGCATAAGCAAATGTTCCGGTATGTCCTTGGCACGACAGACTTGAGGTATTAGCCAGACTATTATTACAATTGAGCAATGAACCGTTTTCATAAATTCCAAACCCTTCACCACAATAATATGTCGCCTCAAAATTTGCATCTATTTGAAAAATAGAACTTGTGCCGGCGTATGGCGAAACGGTTGCAGTTCCACAGCCCGAAGCGGTAATTTGCGCCTGAGCACTAACAGTAAAAAATAACAAAGAAAAAATTATTCCAACGAAAAGGAACAATTTTTGTGCGCTAAGAGAATGTATTTTTATCATAATTCGCAAAAATTAAAACATATTTTTATAGCATAGTATGCTATCAGAGAGCATAGACAATCAAAACTACAAATATACTACGTTATTATTGCTAAAACGCATATATTTGCAAAAAATATTTATAGCCGATAGGCAAAACTAATGGTTAATGGTTAGAGGTTAATCATTAACCACTAATCATTAACCATTAATAATAATACAATTATTATGAAAAAATTAACTCGTTCTTCAAACAAAAAAATTATGGGCATAGCTGCCGGAGTAGCCGAATATTTTGACATTGACCCAACTATTGTACGGGTAATTTGGGCTTGCGCCATTCTATGCGGTGGTTTTGGACTTCTTGCCTATATTATTTGTATGTTCGTTGTTCCGGAAAAATAAAATTAGAGAATAGGGATTAAAGTGTAGTGAATAGAGAATAGTATTTTTAGAAATTCTCTAATCTCTACGCTCTATTCACTACACTCTACACTCTAACCACTATCTACATGGAATTTCCCACATCGAAAAAAGAATTGGAGCGTCTCGATTGGGACTATGTTGATGTTATTCTTATTACCGGCGATGCGTTTATAGACCACCCTTCGTTTGGTACGGCAATTATAGCCCGAGTGCTGGAACAGTGCGATTTGCGTGTAGCTGTGCTTGCGCAGCCCAATTGGCGCGACGATTTGCGTGATTTCAAAAAATTAGGCATTCCTCGACTGTTTTTCGGCATTTCGAGCGGCAGCATGGATAGCATGGTTAATCATTACACTGCCACCAAACGCCTGCGAAGCAACGATGCCTACACACCGGGCGGAACTGCCGGGCAACGTCCCGATTATGCCACAACCGTATATAGCCGCATTGTAAAAGATTTATATCCGCACATTCCCGTTGTACTGGGTGGTGTAGAAGCTTCGCTGCGCAGATTTTCGCATTACGATTACTGGAGCAATACGGTAAAACCTTCAATTTTAGTGGATAGCAAAGCCGATATTGTAGTGTATGGCATGGGGGAAAAAGCTATTGTTGAAATTGCTAAAACATTACGGAACGGCGGCAGCATTGCCGATGTTAGGAAAATTTCTCAAATCGGGTATATTTCCTACCTCGCCGAATTTCCCGATAATGCACTCGTACTTCCCTCGCACGAAGAATGTGTGAAAAGCAAAAAAGCGTATGCACAAGCATTCTGCGCCATGGAAAGCGAGATAAATAAGTGTGAACCGCGCCCGATTGTGCAAGCCTGTAATTCAAGCGAAGACAACACGCACGCTCCTAATTCTTTTGTCGTAATCAATCCTCCTTTTGCACTACCCACCACGCAGGAGCTTGATGATGTGTATGCTTTGCCCTATACTCGCATGCCGCACAGCCGCTATGCCAAAAAACCGGAAATTCCTGCATTCAACATGATACAAAATTCTGTAACCATACATCGAGGTTGTTTCGGGGCATGCAGTTTTTGCTCTATAGCCGCTCATCAGGGCAAACGCATAGCAAGCCGCAGCGAACAATCCATAATGAAAGAGTTACAAATCATACGTTCAATGCCGTATTTTAAAGGACATATAAGCGATTTGGGCGGACCTTCGGCAAATATGTACGCTATGGGCGGGCGTAATGAAAGCGTGTGCAGGCAATGCACTCGTGTATCGTGTTTGTTTCCACAAAAATGCAAAAATCTGAACGATAGTCATAAAGCACTGCTACAATTGTATAAGAAATCACTTGCCGTAGAAGGGATTAAGCG
>JAISIO010000157.1 GCA_031262005.1 Bacteroidales bacterium | reverse complement strand
TATACAATGGTAAAAACGGCGGCGACATTTATTACTCGCAAAAACGAGGTGATGAATGGTCTAAACCTGTTTATTTCACCGAAATAAACAGTCCTGCACACGAATTGAATGCAAGTTTCTCTTTTGACGGACGCACCGTGTATTTCACAAGCGACAATGCCAATAAAGTTACCAATTACGGCGACCACGATATATTCAAATGCGAAAAAGACGCAAAAGGAAAATGGGGAAAACCCATCAATCTCGGAGCAACAATCAATACCGAATACGACGAGGTGGACGTGTTTATGCACCCCGACGGGCGCACGTTATACTTTTCATCAACCGGACACAAAGGTATGGGTGGCTACGATATTTTTAAAAGCGAATTGCAAGACGATGGTTCATGGTCAACTCCCGAAAATATTGGGTATCCAATCAACACTCCCGGTTCAGAACGATGTTTCGTTACCATAGGCAGCGGACGTTTCGGATACTTTTCAGCATTCCGACACGGCAGTTTAGGCGGTTATGATATTTATGAAATTCGTTTCTTAGGTCCTGAAAAACATTTGCAAATGAGTACCGAAAATATGCTTATAAGTGCTCTTAGCAATCCTATAAAAACAACAAGTGTGAAGCTAGAAACGGTTGAAATCAAAACAAGCCGCCTTACTATTTACAAAGGTATTGTGCGCGATGCCGAAACCAAAGCATTTTTGGAAGCAACTATTGAAGTTACCGACAACGAAACCGGACAGGTGATTTCAACACTTAATTCCAATGCCACCACCGGCGAGTTTTTGGTGCCGCTGCCTTCGGGTAAGGATTACGGGGTAACAGTAAAAAAAGACGGATATTTATTTTATTCGGCAAACTTTAACATACCACAGGCAACCAATTATCAAGAAATTGTAACTGTTATCGACTTATTGCCGTTGCGCAAAGATGCTACCATTGTGTTGCGCAATGTGTTCTTTGAAACTGCAAGTGCCAAACTCGACCCAAAATCGAATGCAGAACTTGATAGGTTGATTAAAATTTTGAACGATTATCCAACCATGGTGATTGAAATTAGCGGACACACCGATAACGTGGGTTCACGAACGTACAATCAAAACTTATCGGAGAACCGAGCTTCGTCAGTGGTAACGTATCTTGCAACAACCGGAAAAATAGATAAAAGCCGTTTGCAATATGCCGGTTATAGTTTCGATAAACCAATGGCTACCAACGAAACAGTAGATGGACGTGCGCTTAACCGTCGTGTGGAATTTAGGATTATTAGTGTAGAGTAGTAAGAAAATTTCAGAGTTTAACACTATATTGACGATTCTAAATTACAATACAATGAAACTATCAATAATCGTTTGCACCTATAATCGCGAGGATTGTATTCTTGATGCACTGCTCAGTTTGAAAGACCAAACAATGCCTGTAAGTGATTATGAAATTGTGTTGATTGATAATAACTCAACCGATGCTACGCCCGTGCTGTGCCGTAATTTTATTATTGCCAATCCTCAGTTGAATATTCAATATCTTCACGAACCGCGGCAAGGACTTTCATACGCTCGCAACACCGGTATTGAACGAGCCAAAGGCTCCATCATAGCATTTGTAGACGATGATGCAATTGCGGCAAAACACTATTGCCAAACGCTTGTTGATTTTTTTGCAACTACTCCGCAAGCAATGGTGGTAGGCGGACGAATTTTTCCCAAATTTGAAACTTCGCAACCCGCTTGGATGCCACAGGAATTAACTCCGCTCTACTCTACTCTTGACCTTGGTAACGAAGTGTGCGAATTTAAACGGGGAAAATATCCCATAGGTGCCAATATGGCATTTCGCAACTATGTGTTTCAAGAGTGCGGCACATTCAACACATCACTCGGACGAGTGGGAAAAAATTTGCTTGGCGGTGAAGAAAAGGATATGTTTTTTCGTATAAAAGAAAAAAAAATGCACGTATTTTACCTTCCCAATGCATGGGTTTTTCACATAATTCCTACCTCGCGCACTACCAAAGAATTTATAAAACGACAAGCAATAGGCAGTGGGCAAAGCGAGCGCGTAAGGTGCACACACTCCGTTTTCAAACTGACATCGGCATTTGCATTTGAAATCATAAAATGGGGCGGTTCATTGCTTTTTGCTCTCAAATACATGATGCTGGGAAAATTCAAAGCAGCAAAAACCCTACTGCAATTTCGCTATTGGACAAGTAAAGGGCTTATAGGAAATAGCACCAATATGTGAGTGAATAGTTACAACAAATAATTATCGAAGGAACAACACACCTGCGCCGCGCAACGAATAGCGAAAGGAATTGCATCGGTATAAAACTCCGGCGGAAGCAATTCTATTGGTTGCCGAGCAGCTGTAAGGCTGTGTAGTAACCCTGCGTTAAACGTATCGCCGGCTCCAACGGTACTTTGTGTTTGCACGTGTGGTACATCAAACGTTTGACAGCCGTGAACGGTAAATACTTCCACTTTTTCGCAGCTATATGTACACACAAAAAGTTGTACACCCATGGAGTGCAATTCTCTATAAATGTGTTTCGTATTGCAATGTCCCCAAATATTCATACAATCGTCATCAGAAACCCGCACAATGTGTGCGTGAGCGAAGTTTTCAAAAACAGCATCATATTCTGCGCTATTTTTTTTCAATGGCGCACGCATATTGGGGTCATAAAAAATAGTTGTACCATTAGTATGTGCCGCAGCAAACATCTGTTTTAAAAATTCCCGACTTCGTGGTTTTATTGCAAACGAACTCGCTATGAGCACCATATCTGCGGCACACAAGTGAGGAATTTCGCAATTACACTCCGGAGTTTCGTCTTTATAGAATTGATATTCGGCATTATTGTGTTCATTCAAAAACGCTAAAGCAAGAGCCGTTTTTCGTTCATTATGGCGTTGCACAAAAGAAATATCAATTGCCCGACTACGCAAAAAATCACAACACATATCGCCCACCATATCGGAGCCAAGTTCCGAAATAAACGAAACAGCATTTCCCAGAGTTGCCAACGACACCGCAGTGTTCAATGCCGAACCACCTATTTTCGCAGTCTGCGGTTGAGAATGCTTAAAAATTAT
>JAISIO010000154.1 GCA_031262005.1 Bacteroidales bacterium | reverse complement strand
ACCGAAATAGAGAATTTGAATAAACCCGAATATATTGAAACAATTGCGCGCGAACAGTACACTATGAAAAAAAATAATGAAGATATTTATGTGGTAACAAAACCGGAGAAATAAGCCTTGCGAAGACTGAAAAACACATTAAATTTTTACATTCTTAAACTAAAATATTCAATTTTGCGTTGTTCATTACATCGGTAACTCTTTCATTACAAAATTTCAGGTTGTATGCCTACAAAACAATACAAACTATTTTATTTCTTACTTCTGCTCACGGCAATGTGCATTTCGAGTGCAAGTTTTTCCCAAATTGGCGGCACGCATGTTTACAGTTTTGCGCAACAGTCGTTTTCGGCTACCGAGAATGCATTAGGAAAAACTGCTATAACCATGCCTAACGGCGATGTGGCGTTAACGCTCAAAAATCCTTCACTCTTAGATAATTCGTATTCACAAATGGCAAGCATTACGTGGGGAAATATGTTTGTGGCACAAACTAACGGTATGAGCATTGCGAACATTGCCTATGCTCACAGCCTACGACCTAAACTAACGCTGGTAGGTGGTATAACGAGTGTTATTTACGGTGCTTTCAACGGCTACGATGAATATGGCACGTCTACTGGTTTCTTTTTTTCGTCCAATAATGTAATTTCTGCTGGAATTTCATACCATTTTCTGCCGAATTTTTATGTGGGAGCAACCATTAAACCGATTCTCTCGTTTTTAGAAAGCTATTCGTCCATAGGCATATTGGCTGATTTTGCGGCACGCTATCAAAGCACCGATACTTTGACTAATGCCACAATTGTGGTACGCAATGCGGGAAGTCAAATTACAACGTACACAGGAAACTATGAAGATGTGCCGTTCGGCGTGGACATTGCCCTGCGACGGAAAATGAAATATGCTCCTTTCGCACTGTCGCTTGCTTATAGCGATGTGCAGAGATTTATGGTTTCGGAAACAGATGCTTCATTTATGAAAAATCTTATAAAACATATCTCCATTTCGGCAGATATTCGTATGTTAAAATATTTTAACATAATGGTAGGTTATGATTTTAGAAAAATACTGGATTTAACATGGGAAAACGGTAGAAAAGCCGTCGGATTGAGTTTTGGAGCAACTTTTAACCGTCCGAATTGGCGTCTTACGTATGGTTGGGCAAAACAACACGCCGCTGGCGGAACACACTTTTTTACTTTTTCGACTAACTTGCAGTATTTTGCTAAGAAAAATTTAATACAAGAAACATTATAATTAATCGAAGAATTAAGGAATGTAGGAATTGCTAACTCCTCTAACTTCTTTAACTTCTTTAACTCCTTAACTTATGATAATTGCCATAGATGGATATTCTTCGTGCGGAAAAAGCACTATTGCAAAAGGAATTGCCGCTGCGCTTAATTTTGTGTATATTGACACCGGAGCTATGTATCGAGCGGTTACGTTATACGCCATGCAGCGCGGTTGGGTAAATATGAATAATGATGTACGTATAAATCAGGAACAATTGGCGCATAGTATTGACGATATTCACATTCATTTTGAAGTAAATCCGGAAACAAAAACACAGCAAACGTTTTTAAACGGCAAGAATGTTGAAAACAAAATTCGTAGTTTAGAAGTTGCTGATTTGGTAAGCGAAGTAAGCAAATTGGCATTTGTACGCAAAAAAATGGTTGCTCTGCAGCAAACGTATGCTGCGTGCGGAAATATTGTAATGGATGGGCGAGATATTGGAACGGTGGTGTTTCCGCATGCCGAATGTAAGTTTTTTGTTACAGCAACTACTCAGGTGCGAGCACAGCGCAGATACGATGAATTGTTGGCAAAAGGAGAGCACGTACAGCTTGCCGACGTGTTACACAACATAGAACAACGGGATTTTATAGACAGCACACGCAGCGAAAGTCCTTTGCGAAAAGCCGATGACGCTGTTTTGGTAGATACATCGAATATGACACGGGAAGAACAATTGACATGGATACTCAGTTACATAACACAATACAGAAAATAGAAATTGATGAAAAATCGGGTTTTTGTTTTGGCGTTATTCATGCTATAAAACAAGCCGAAGAAGCACTTAAAACTACGCAGCCGCTGTACTGTTTGGGCGATATTGTGCATAACAATGCCGAAGTGCAACGGCTTGAAAAGAAAGGTTTGCGCACCATTCAATACGAAGAATTTAAACAGTTGCACAATGCTACCGTACTGCTCCGTGCTCACGGAGAACCGCCTTCGACTTACGAAATTGCTACACAGAACAATATTACCATAATTGATGCTACTTGTCCGGTGGTGCTACATTTACAGAAAAAAATAAAAGCTCAGTTTGAACGCAGTGTTGCGAACAACGAGCAAATTCTTATTTTTGGGAAAGAAGGACATGCCGAAGTTGTGGGATTGTTGGGGCAAACCAATAATACGGCTCTTGTGATAAACTCTCCGCATGATATTGAGGGCATTGATTATAGCAAAGCATTGTATTTGTATTCGCAAACTACCAAAAGTTTGCACGAATTTGAGCAATTGCAACAAAAAATCCAACAGAGAATAGATGACCAACGCAGCAAAACGCCATTCATTTCGTATGATACTATTTGTCGCAGAGTTTCCAATAGAGAAACGGAATTAAAACTTTTTGCACAACATTACGATATGATACTTTTTGTGAGCGACCGGAAAAGTTCCAATGGTCAGGTGCTTTTCGATATTTGCAAACAAGTGAATAGCAATACTCATTTTATAAGTACCGTAGAAGATTTAAACCAATTGCAAACGGATAAACACCAATCAATTGGAATTTGCGGTGCTACTTCTACTCCAAAATGGTTGATGGAAGAAATTATGCAGGCTCTACAATTGCGATAGAAGTC
>JAISIO010000130.1 GCA_031262005.1 Bacteroidales bacterium | reverse complement strand
CCACAAACCACAATAGAGTGTCCCTTTCCAACACCATCTTTAATTTCTTCAACCACCAATCCTGCGTTTTCTATGCAGCGTATCATGTCGTCGGAATGGTACATTTTACTATTGCCATTTGCCAATGCGGTAAAATAAAGGCTAATTTGCGCCAAAGCATAGGCGGCGGTTTCAAAGCGTTGTCTATCCCAAAATGTTTCCATTATGTAGAGTTTCGAGTCGTTGGTCATTGATTGTGCCGCACGTGTGAGTATGCTTGTAACTTCCTCTTCTGAAAAACAGTCCAAAAACTGGCTCAACCAAATTGCGTCAAAGCCTTTTGGGAAAGGCACTGTTTTATCGAGCAAATTGCAGCCATGTCCGTGAATGCGGTCTGCGCCTTTCTTGCCGGCGGTGTGCTCTTTCATAAGCCCTATTTGCTGAGGTAAATCCATAATGGTAACATTCACCGTATTGTCAAAATCGACGCACCGGAGCGACCAACGACCGGTATTGCCGCCCACATCGAGCAAGGTTTTTGGCTTTCGCTCAAATACAATGTGCAGTGCTTCGTCAAACGATTGGTCGGAGTAATAATGGTCGAATGCAAACCACGATTGTTGCACTTGTTTGGGCAATTCCGAAAGTGCTTCGTAAATAGTTGCCCAATTGCCGAACACTTTCAATCCTTCGGGTTTGCCGTTGAGCAACGATTCTTCCAAACGGAAAAGCCCGAGATAATTTACATCGTGGTTAAAATCAAGGTTAACTTTTACAATAGGGTCGTTGAGTAGGAACCACCCTGTTTTTGAACAAGTAAAGCGGTCGCCGTCAATCAAAACCGTGCCTATGGTGAGTGCCGATTCCAGCAAACATTGCGCAGCATAGCGGGTAAGTCCTGTTTTTTCAACTACTTCTTCCAAAGTCAAACCGTTTTCGGAGTCAAGTAACATTTGTAAAATACCGAATTTAATCATCAATCGCGATGATTGAAACACAACGGGAGCTTGCGCAATTTCGTTAGCTAAACGTTGAGCCTCCAAGGCTGATTTGGTTTCTTTGCTGTACCTTTTTTGTAATGCGGGAAAAAGTTTCATGTGATTATATTTTTAGTGTTGTTGTACCTATGAACCTGAGTTTGATTAGTAGTGATTTATTTAATTCTTCTCTATATAGATTGCATCACTATCGTTCGCAATGACGTCATTGCGAACGATAGTGATGCAATCTACAATAAGAAAAGTTTTTATGGCAGTAACAATGAGCATAGTAATAGTTGAACTTAGGTTATGATTGTGTTTTCCAAAAGTCATAATAGTTGAACCACTGCTCGGGATATTTGCGCAATACGCTTTCCAGTGCTGCCACGTATTGTTTGGCATAAGCGGCTATTTTTTCTTGTCGATTCATGGTTTCGCTCTGTTCAATTTCGAGCGGTATACTATAACTGTGATATACCGATTTCGTTTCTTTCATTACAAACACCGCAATCATCGGCACATTGGTATTTACAGCCAATGCAAAAGCTCCTTGCGGAAAATCGGCTTTGCCGTTCAGGAACGAACATTCCACCCGTTTTTCGTTGCCTACCATGCGGTCGCACATCATGGTAACCATCTGCCCTTCGAGCAAAGCGTTGCGCAAAACGAATATGTGCGCCATATCGGCGGAATTGCTCAAAGTCGTCATCTCGTTTGTGTTCAGGCGTTGTTCTCTGTTCGACGATATTACCGAACTTTCGCCGCCGAAAGTCATGGTAATTGTCTTTTTTTGAATTACTTCGCCCAGTAAATAGCCGCCAATTTCAAAATTGCCTACATGAGCCGTAGCAACCACACAACCGCGTTTGTCTTGCATGAAACGTTCTCGGTGTTCGTAGCCGGTGAACTGCACGTTAAAACTCTTAGCTTTTCCGGCAAACACCGCAAAGCGGTCGAACATACACTGCCCGAAAATAATATGATTACGATATGTTTTGTTCAATGCACGGAGTGGCGCATAGCCCCATTGCGTGCGGAAATAGCTATATGTTGCTTTGTAGGCTTTGCGGTTGAACAGCATATAAAACGGTGTTACCAGCCACAGCACCCAGTACATAGCCTTCACAGGCACAAATCGGAACAGAAGTATGAGTAACTTTTGCCCTAATGTGCCGCCACCCGTAACGCCTTTCCATTGCTGTGCTTGCATAGTAGCATTATTTTCGGACTATTACACAGTCGTTTTTCGTTCTATATAATCGCAGAATTGTTGCAACGTGCTAACGCCCTGCATTTCTTCGGGTACGATTTTAAACCCGAAAAGACGTTCTACAATAACGACAATATCCACAAAGTCGAGACTGTCGATACCTAAATCATCTTTCAACAAAGCGTTGGGGGCAATTTTATCTTCATCAACTTCCAATTCATCAATTAAAAACTGGTTTACTTTTTCTTCTATTTCTGCTCTTGTCATAATGTTTTTACAATATATTATACAATGTGTTACGGTTTCGTATTTTTTTGTCCTTCAAACAAGGAGTACAAATGTGCTACTTTTTTCTGATATTTCAATGCTCAATTATTCGGAAATTGCAAATTTGCTTTGAGCGATTTCTTTATTAAGCACTATGGTATTCATATAAATACTCATTGTGTCGCCCGAAGTTTCATTCATCACAATTGTGTGCGAAAGTAGTGTGCGTTTGTCTACTATCATTTCTATTGACTTACAGTATTCTTGCAAGCGTTTTGGCACAGGCGTAAGTACCAAGCGGAATTGCGTGTCGGTTTCAAAAATTTCGGTCGTAAATTGTTTGTTGTTTTGAATGCCTGCGCCGCTAATCAAACCTATTATTATGTTGCCGAGTTGTTTCACCATGGCATTGTTGCCTATTTGTTTACCGTCTTTGTTGAACAATGCAGTATTTCCGTTGTTCACAATTAAAGTCGATATTGTAGGTTTTGTGTATTCCCAACGTAACATATTCGGCGAGCGATACAGCATAATTCCGCTCGAAACCGACTTGCCGGCTACTACTAACGACGTTTTTTCTTGCACAAAACTGCATTGCAAGGTTTTGATTCCTTTCAAATGAGCAGTCATTTTTTGCTCAAATGCTGCCTTCTCATTTGCATTCAATTTTTTTCCGCTTTGCGCAAAAAGGTTTGTACATAGTGCCGAAAGAAAGAGTGTTATGTACATTATTTTTTTCATGGTGGTTTTTATTTTTGGTTGATATTCAGTAGATATTCAATGGATATTCAATGGATATTCGGTTGATATTCAATGGATATTCGGTTGATATTCAATAGATATTATGATATTCATTGTCTTGTGTCTAAAAGTCTTGTGTCTAAAAGTCTTGTATCTCGTGTCTAATAGTCTTGTATCTAATCTTCTCATTTAGCAACAAAAAATGCGCCTAAAATTATCAACGCAACACCAATCCAGCGGGTAGCCGATACTGTTTCGTGAAAAATAAAAATTGCTGCCAAAACGCCAAAAATGTAGGCAAAAGCGGTAATAGGGTAGGCAACCGAAAATTCAAAATGTTTCAAAATATATCCCCACAAAATTCCTGCCAAAGTCATGCAAATGCCGGTAGCAAGCAACCACCAATTGGTGAGAATACTATTCACAAAAAATTCTCGCGAAAATTGCAGTTTCGTGATTTTTTCCACCGCAAACTTAAAACACACTTGTCCGCTTGCCAGCAAAAAACATTGAATTATGGTGAATACTACGGGTTTAATCATTGGATTTATAGTTTTTTGATAATCAATGCACTGTTAGTGCCGCCAAATCCAAAGGAATTGGATAACACCGTGTTTAAATTTTTCTCGGTAGTTTTAGTGATAATATTGAGTCCGGCGGAATATTCGTCGGGACTTTCAAAATTGATGTTCGGGGCAATGAATGAATGTTGCATCATGAGTAGTGAATATACAATTTCGCTTGCGCCAGCCATCCAGCATTCGTGTCCGGTCATTGATTTTGTGGAACTGAGCGGCGTTTTCAAATCACCAAAAATACGATTGAGCGCAAGAGCTTCCATAGCATCGCCTTGTGGCGTGGAAGTGGCGTGGGCATTCACGTAATCAATTTCCTGTGCCTGCATTCCTGCATCTGCCAAAGCTCGCTCCATTGCTACTTGGCAACCCACATCACTTGGTTGTGAAATATTCATACCGTTCGACGAAAATCCGTAGCCCACCACTTCGCCGTAAATTGTTGCACCACGAGCCACAGCGTGTTCATATTCTTCCAAAATTACCGTTGCGGCACCACCGCTTGGAATTAATCCGTCGCGGCTTGCATCAAACGGACGCGATGCTTTCGTGGGGTCGTCGGTGCGTACCGAAAATGCGCTCAACGCATCGAACGAAGCCATTGAGTGATAATTGGTTTCCTGCGCACCACCGCAAATAACCACATCTTGAAGCCCTTGTTTGATAAACATATAGCCCAAGCCAATTGCATGAGAACCGCTGGCACACGCTGCCGAAATAGTCATATTTGCTCCACGTAATTTGAAAATTGTGGAAAGATTCATGGTAACGGTAGAGTTCATTGATTGAAAAATATAACCCGAACCCATAAGTTGTGTGTCTTTTTTCTCAACCACAATGTTGTACGATTCAATTACCGGTTTTGCCGACGAATCGTTGCCATAGAAAATTCCTACTTCGTTGTTTTCGAGATAGCTCATATCAATATTAGCAGTTTTTAGAGCTTCTACGGTTGCCATATAGGCATATTCACCTTCTTCGGCTAAGCCCACACGCATACGGCGGTCGAGCAAACCTTTCAATTGCGGTTTCGGTACAACACCGGTCAATGGTGAACGATACCCGTATTTCGTGCGGTCGGGATCGATGCCTATGCCGGATTTACCTTCTCGCAACGATTGGGTTACTTCTTCGAGACTGGTGCCTATGCACGACCAAATACCTAAACC
>JAISIO010000021.1 GCA_031262005.1 Bacteroidales bacterium | reverse complement strand
GCCATAATGTTCTATTTATGATTTGTATAAAATAATTTTAATCGTTCTTCCAACAGTTCTATTTGTCTGTCGGTAATTTGCGAAGTGCAGGCGCGCAAACCATCACTGCGTTTGCTGCCGGTAATATCGAGCGTGATAGCACTAATACCGTAATATAATAATTCGCTCAAAAGTTCTTTTCCGCTCATTCCGGGGTAAGCAATAGTAAAGTAAAATCCGTCGGCTATCGGTTGGTCTATATCGGTATCGTAAACAATTGTAAAACCATTGTTTACGAAAAGTTCTTTCATTCGTTTTGCCCGTTCGCCGTAGATTTTTATATCGTTCACAAAATTGTATGTTCCATTGTTGGCAGCTCGTAACATTGCCAAAAAAGCATACTGCACCGAATGTGCCGTTCCCGACGAAAGTGCGTACATTCCACCATAAATCAATGCTTTGCCAAAT
Source organism: Bacteroidales bacterium (assembly GCA_031262005.1). Taxonomy (GTDB): domain Bacteria; phylum Bacteroidota; class Bacteroidia; order Bacteroidales; family UBA1715; genus WQTX01. The sequence goes on along the minus strand of JAISIO010000021.1, from coordinate 19,634 downwards.
TCCGTTGATGCAAAAAAACGTTTCAAATCGGGGAATGAGCGTTGCATAAGTGTATCGGAAACCACCAGCATTGCAATGCGCTGACCTGCGTAGCTAAATACTTTTGATGCCGAAATGAGCAACATATAATTGTTGGTGTAGCGGGCTACGGTCGGTTGAAAAGGAGCTACGTTCGGCGTGCCGTAATCGGCGCGGAAATCCATTGCAAAATATGCCAAATCTTCTATTACAATCAGGTCATACTTGTTGGCAATTTCGCCTATAATTTGCAATTCTTCTTCTCGGAAACAAATCCACGAAGGGTTGTTGGGACTTGAATAAATCAGTGTGGAATATTCGCCCGTTTGGCAATATTCTTCTAATTTTAGGCGTAATTTTTCGCCACGAAATTCGTACACATCAAAATTATCATACGGCAAACCGAGAATATTCATTTGCTGTTTTTGTACCGGAAATCCGGGGTCTATAAAAAGCATTTTGGGGCGGCTTGCATCGCGGCGACAAGCGGTTAAAAATGCGGCAAAGCCTCCTTGCATGGATCCAACCGTGGGCACGCACGATGTGGGTGAAACGTTGATATTTAAAAACGATTTTACAAAGCGAGCCATCTCGGTTTTCAGTTCGGCAATACCTTCAATTGATGGATACAGTGAAGCAACTCCGTTGTGCAAGGCTTCAATTTCGGCATCAATGCCTATTTGCGCAGCGGGTAACCCGGGCACACCCATGTCCATTTTAACATAGCATTCTCCGGTAGCTTGTTCTACTTCGTGCACTACTTTTGAAATTTGTCGAATACTTGCCGAACCAACATCGTTAATGCCATTTTGAGCAAGTTTTTCATCTACTATATGGTGGGGAATTGGGGTTTGCATTTTTTAATTGTTTTAGTAACGTAGTTTTCGAGAACCTTGGCTATACTGGAACTACCGAAACTACAGGGAGCAAGTGGCAAAGGCTTTTTGAATCCATAGTTGCAGTATTCCTTGTTTGAATAGCACAGTGTGTCTCGTTTGCCGGCAAAGATACAATTTGTTTTGAGAAAGACAATAGGGGAGGCGTATAGATTGAATTGAAAATTGAAAATTGAAAATTGAAAAATTTTGACACGTTGTTTTTTCTCTTCCTACTCAGATGTAACAGATTTTTTGCAGATACATTAAAGAAAAATCTGTGCGTCATCTGAGGATTTTACTATTATTTCCTCACCAAATTTCGCACCCACTTATTCGATAGAAAACGGTGGAACCCAACAATCATTTTTACCAATTCTTCGGCATATATACAGAGTACCACAAAATATATGGGTAAGTCCCACACAAAAGCCGCAATGTAACCCATAGGAATACCAATGAGCCACACGCCGCCAATGTCTATAAACATACTGTATTTGGTGTCGCCGCCGCCACGCAGTATACCTCCATTGAAAATTACATTACATGCTTTGAGCCACATTACACATGCCATGAATAGCATCAGGTACGACACATTGCGCACGCCTTCGGCATCTAAGTTGTACAATTGTATAACGTATGGGCGAATAGCAATAATAATAGCACCCATAGCTATTGCGCCCACTATACCTATGAACAATAATTTTCGACCGTAATCGCGCGCCAAATCTTCACGTCCGGCACCTATGGCATTGCCTATCATAATGGCGCAGGCGTTTGCCATACTCACAAAAGCCATAAAACCCATTTTTTCGAGCGTTTCCGAAATATTGACAGAGGCAAGAGCTATGGTACTTATCGAAGCATATATTTTCATGTAGAGCGAAATTCCTACAACCCAGCCGATATTTTGCATAACCACAGGAAATACCACTCTGAAATATTCTCGCTGTCCTTTGACTTTTGCCCAGAATATATTGCCCACCCGTTTTACCATAGGCAGTTTTTGATAGCGTGTTACTCCTACAATAATTGCACATTCCACCACACGAGCTATAATCATGGAAATACCCGCTCCGGTTACTCCCATTTTGGGAAAACCGCAATTTCCCAATATTAACCCATAATTCAAAAACGCATTGAGCGAAAGAGCTATACTACTTGCAATAAGCGGTAACATCACCAATTTTGTGCTGCGTAATGTGGCTGCATAAACTACTGTAATTGAGAAGAATATATAACTAATTCCTAATAAATGCAAATAATGTCCGCCTTCGACCTGTACTGCGGGGTCGGGCGAATAAAATGATATGATTTCTTGTGAAAAAAATATAGATGCAACGGAAAATACTACGCCAATAAGCAAACTGTAGCGCAAACCAATTGTAAATGTTTGTCGAATGTGTTTCACGTACCGTCTACCCCAATATTGCGCTGCAAAAATTCCCGTTCCGCCGGCACAGCCATTAGCTATCATTATAAAAATAAGGGTAAATTGATTGCCCAAACCAACGCTTGCTACCGCCTGTTCGCCCAATTGTCCCACCATAAGCACATCAACAAACACGAGTGCCGTACTTAAGAATCCCTGTAAAATTATAGGTATTGAAAGTTTTAACAGTAAGGGATAAAATTCCTTGTTTGCGGTTAAAAACGACAAGCGATTACGTAGATTCATGAGGTTTGAAAAATTTGCGGGCAAAAGTAGTAAATTCAATGAATAATGAACAATGAGCAATGAATAATTTCAGGGCAACCCCACGAAAGTTTAGCGTTTCTGTAATTGTTTGATTCTGGGAGAGAGGCGTATAGTTTTTATCAGACAACAATATTTTTTTGCATGCAGATAACACTGATTTAATGGAAAATTGAAAATTGAAAATTGAAAATTAAATTTGTGCAATCTGCTTAAAAATATGAATTTTTAACTAAAATAATTTGGATTAGTCATAGAATTCTGTAGTCTTGGTTTAATGGTCAAAACTGAGGATGAAATGCCACAGAATTTATTAATTGTTTGATTGTGAGCGAATTAATTTATTTTCATGCGCTCACCTTGGTTAAACATAGTTCACCTTTCGACTTCGCTCAACGACCGGTGGCTGGGCGAAGCTAAAGCCATATTTTTAGAACTACCCATAAATAAAAGAGGCAAGCGAAAATTTCGCTTGCCTCTTTTTGTTACTATTATACAATAGATCTTATTGTCTGTCGCCTTCTGGACGTGGAGGGCGTGGCAAAAGAGCTTTTCTCGACAATTTATATTTACCTTTATCAATTCCCAAAAGTTTCACTTCTATTTCTTGCCCTTCGGTAAGTTCGTCGCTCACTTTTTCTACACGTTTCCAAGCAATTTCCGACACGTGCAACAAGCCTTCGCGTTGCGGCATAAATTCTACAAATGCTCCAAATTCCACAATTGATTTCACTTTTGCCGTATACACAGCACCCACTTCGGGTTCTTGTGCAATGCCTTTAATGTATTCTTTTGCAGCGTCCATTCCTGCTTTATCATTACCGCAAATTTCAACAATACCTTTACCATCAACTTCTTCAATTGCAATGGTAGTATTGGTGCGCGCTTGTAATTCTTGAATATTTTTACCGCCCGAACCAATAATTGCACCAATATAATCTTTGTCGATAATCAGTTTTTCAATTCGTGGAGCGTGTGGTTTCAAATCAGCACGAGGTTCTGCAATCGTTTCGGTAATTTTATTCAAAATGTGCATACGACCTTCTTTTGCTTGCGCCAATGCTTTTTCTAAAATTTCAAACGAAAGTCCGTCAACTTTTATATCCATTTGCGTAGCGGTAATTCCGTCTTTTGTTCCGGTTACTTTAAAGTCCATATCGCCAAGGTGGTCTTCGTCGCCCAAAATATCGGAAAGCACCGCATAATTTGTTCCTTTGTTTTCAGAAATAAGTCCCATTGCAATACCCGAAACAGGTTTTGAAATATTCACACCTGCGTCCATTAAAGCCAATGTTCCGGCACAAACCGTAGCCATAGACGACGACCCATTTGATTCTAAAATATCGGAAACAATACGAATTACATACGCATAATCGGCAGGAAGCACAGCTTTCAATGCACGGTGTGCCAAATTTCCGTGTCCTATTTCACGACGACCAACGCCGCGCGCCGCACGAGCTTCACCGGTAGAGAACGGAGGAAAATTATAATGTAATAAGAAACGTTCTTTGCCTTGTGTAAGAACTTCGTCGATTAATTTCTCATCGTTTTTAGTTCCCAAAGTTACGGTTGTAAGCGATTGCGTTTCGCCACGAGTGAACACTGCCGAACCATGAGCCATTGGCAAATAATCAACTTCTGCCCAAATCGGACGAATTTCGGTTGTTTTACGTCCGTCCAAACGTTTGCCTTCGTCGAGAATAGCACGACGCATAGCTTCTTTTTCTACCGCATGGTAATATTGACCTATCAAGAACGCTTTTGCTTCGGCTTGCTCTGCGCCCAATTGCTCGCAATATTCTGCTTTGATAGCTTTGAAAGCATCGCCGCGAGAGTGTTTGTTTGCATTGCACGAAGCTGCCACCGCATACACTTTATCGTATGTTTTTGCCCAAATATCTTTTTTCAATTCTTCGTCGTGTTCTTCGTGGCAATAGGTACGTTTTACGGTTTTGCCTACTTCTTGCATCAATTCCATTTGCGCACGGCAATGAACTTTTATTTCTTCGTGAGCAACTTTAATTGCTTCCAACATTTCGGTTTCCGAAACTTCTTTCATTTCGCCTTCCACCATCATAATGTTGTCGATGGTTGCAGCTACAATAATGTCTATATCGGCTTTTTTCAATTCCGAAGAAGTTGGGTTTACGCAATATTTGCCGTCAATGCGCGCTACACGTACTTCCGAAATTGGTCCGTTGAACGGAATATCGGAAACAGCTAATGCTGCCGAGGCTGCCAAACCGGCAAGAGCATCGGGCATATCGTTGCCATCTGCTGAAATAAGGATAACGTTTACAAAAACGTCGGCATGATAATCGTCGGGAAACAACGGACGAAGCGCACGGTCAATCAAACGAGATACCAATATTTCATAATCCGAAGCACGTCCTTCGCGACGAGTAAAACCGCCGGGGAAACGACCGGCTGCACCGAATTTTTCTTTGTATTCTACCGTTAACGGCATAAAATCGGTTCCCGGTTTTGCATCTGTAGCAGCACATACTGTTGCAAGCAACATGGTATTACCCATTTTTACCACTACCGAGCCATCGGCTTGTTTTGCCAGTTTTCCTGTCTCAATTTCAATGGTTTTGCCATTGCTTAATTGAATATTTTTTTTAATTCCTTGTATCATGATATTGATTTTAAAAGGGTTTGAACTGTAACAATAATTTATACATATATAAATAGAGAAAGGCAACTTGTGCATTGCCTTTCTTTTTATTATGTATTTTCACTTGTGAATTATTTACGAAGACCTAATTCTTTGATGAGTGAACGATATTCTTCAATGTTTTTATCTTTCAAATAATTTAACAATTGACGACGTTTACCCACCATTTTCAAAAGTGAACGTTGTGTTACGAAATCTTTTTTGTTTGTTTTTAATTTTCCTGTCAAGTAATTAATTCGCTCGGTAAACACCGCCACTTGACCTTTTGTAGAACCGGTATCTTTCTCAGATGTACCGAATTTTTTGAAAATTTCAGATTTTTTTTCTGCTGTTAAATACATACTGTATAAATTTTTCTTTCTTTAAACTTCTATAAATTCGGCAGCAAAGATAACTTTTTTTATTTATAAACAACTATTTGTTAGTTTTTTATTTTTGGCAACCTGTTCATGCTATGATCGATATAAAACATTTTTTCGATAGTATTATTTGCGATAATAGCAATAAAATAACGTATAATTATATGATTAACAATATGTTAAATTTTGAACAAGTTTGTTTGGAACAAACTTGTTCAAAACAAACTTGTTCAAAACGTTTTTGTAAAAAATTAGACTGCAATAAATTACTCTCTCCTCACATTTTTATCAGTATATATGTGAGAGGGTAATTATCTGTATTCCACAATAGACCACATCAATTCGGGTTGTAAATTCATTTTAATAGCCCATGCAGCAGGATAGGGATTGTTTGCCCTATTGCCTATATTTTTAACAAAACCTATTGAAATTCCTTGGTAAGTCAAATGTATCCACCCTTTTGACGGCAGATTTTCGAGTGTTAACGCTTCTTTTTTGAAATATCGTAAAGCGGTTGGCAAATCAACTTCATATTTTGGCAAAATAGTTTGGTTGAAACTGCTTGCAAAAGCCAATCCCGGCAACGGATTAAGTTTGTGCCCAATAGTTTCTACCAGCGGAATTCCTGCGTGAACAACTCTGCAATGCGCATAAATATCAAGCAACAATTTTCGGTAGTTTTTCGAAAACGACCACATAACACCTTTTTGCCGTTCATACACAATACTTTCATCAGTAATCAGATTAGAATAATGTAGGCGGTTTTTTTGCTCTATAATACTTATATCTACGCTTTTAGGCGTTTTGCGCGGCGGCACAAATTCTTTTCCGTCTCGCTTGTGTATTACGCTTACGCAAAAACCTTCGCCTTGTGTTTTGTGCGGAAAGAATCGGTAACACACCGCTCCGTTTTTTTCGTGTTCCACCACCTTCCATTCTTGTTGTAACGGAATATGTGCGCATTCGGCACCTGTTTGTTGTAAAAAAGCAGCCACTACGTCTTCATTTTCTTTTTGATTGTAGGTGCAGGTGCTGTAAATGAGCGTTCCACCCGGCGCAACACAGTCCCAAATATCATGTAAAATGCGGGTTTGCCGTTTACTGCACAAATCCACATGAGCTTCGCTCCATTCGTTGATAGCTTGCGGGTCTTTACGAAACATTCCTTCGCCCGAGCAAGGAGCATCAACTACTACAATGTCGAAAAAACCTTCCAAAAAACCGAAATCTTTGGGGTCATTATTGGTAACCACACAGTTCGATTTCCCCCACTTAATCACATTTTCACTCAAAATATGCGCTCGCGATTGTATGACTTCATTGGCAATGAGTAAACTGCCTCGCTGCATGAGTGAAATCAATTGGGTAGATTTTCCTCCTGGAGCGGCACATAAATCAAGTACTTTGAGCGGGCGAGTTGCCAATGGTTTTACAATGTGTTCTAAGAACATTGACGAAGCCTCTTGTACATAATATGCACCCGCATGAAAAGCCGGATCGAGCGTAAATTTGGGACGTTGCGGCAAATAATACCCCTGTTCGCACCACAGCACTTGCGGCAATTGTAGTCCGTAGTCTATTTTATTCGGATTGATACGAATGCTCGTAGGACTTGCCGTGTGCAATGAATTGTACAATTGCTCGCCCGAAGTAATTCCATGGAGTTCGTCGATAAAATATGTTTGCAGGTTCTTGTTCAAATATATTCGATTGATAGTAGGAACATTACACATGAGTTGCTTTGTTCGGATTGCAAAGCTACAAAATTATCCGCAAAAATCAATTAAATCAGAGTTATCTGCCGAGCTAATCATTTTATTTTTTGCGTGATAATGATTGCATAATAAAAAAATATCTATATTTGCGCAAATTTTTATTACCATGCAAAATTGGTTTTTTTAGATACTTACATTAATAAATAACACACATGCAAAACAAAGGATTTATACGCTTATTTACTGTTCTATTGATATTGGCAGCTTTATATTCGCTCTCGTTTTCATTTTTCACATGGAAGGCTAATCACGATGCCGATAAATATGCGCAAGGAAACGAACAAATGCGTAGAGAATATTTAGATTCGCTCTCTCGTCTTGACAGTTATTATAATTTCTTAGGGCTTCGTAAATTTAGCTATGCCGAAACACAACAACGCAGTTTGAACTTAGGTCTTGACCTCAAAGGCGGCATGAACGTTACGTTGAGAATTTCTATTGAAGACATGATTCTTAACCTTTCAAACGATGGTAAAAAAGATACTTTGTTGATGAAAGTGCTTGCCCGCACCGATGAATTGGAACGCGATTCTCGTGAGGATTATGTATCACTCTTCGGTAAAGCCTTCCAAGAAATAGCTCCACAAGGAACTGCTATGCGCACCATGTTTATAGCTAACGAAGCCATGAGCAGCCGCATCAATTATCAATCGACAAACGAAGAAGTGCTCAAAGTGCTTGCCGAACAAGCAAAAGCGTCGCTTGACAACTCTTTTGACGTTATTCGTACTCGTATCGACCGTTTTGGTGTGGTACAACCGAATATTCAAAACTTAGGAAACGGGCGTGTGTTAGTAGAATTGCCGGGCGTGGTTGATCAAGACCGTGTGCGCGATTTGTTACAAAGTTCGGCAAAATTGGAATTTTGGGAAACATGGAACGCAAGCGAAGTGCTTAATGTGGTGTTTGAGGTGAACAACACGCTTGCCGATTTGAACGAAGTGAGCGATAAAGCCAAAGATGCATCGACAAGCACTGCAACCGAACAAGCAAAAGCGGATACAACCAAACAGGAAACTGCCTCAGGCGAACTTTCGCTTAAAGAACAATTGCAGGATAGCGCAGCAGCAGCAACGCAAGCTGATGCTCAGAAAACAAAAGAAGAAATCGCACGCGAAAATCCACTTTTGAACATCTTAATTCCAAATGTTAGTCAAGAAGGCTATCCGGGATATGGTCCTATTGTAGGCTTTGCTCAAAGAGCAGACATTCCTTATATCGACTCTTTATTGGCTGTGAGTGAAGTTCAATTGCTATTGCAAGAGATAGCTCCCGAAGTAAAATTTGCATGGGGCAAAAAAGCAAACTCAAACGGTTTCTTTGAATTAATTGCATTGAAAAGCATAGGTGGCGAAGGTAATCCTGCACTCGACGGTAGCGTGGTGGTAGATGCTCGCCCTGAATTTACTCAAACAGGCGGTGCCGCAAGTGTGCAAATGATAATGAACGCCGATGGTGCTCGTGAATGGCGTCGTTTAACTCGCGATAATACAGGTCGTTCTATCGCAATTGTTCTTGACGGTTTTGTGTATTCATATCCAAACGTACAAGGCGAAATTCCAAATGGTATTTCATCTATCACCGGTGATTTTAGCATTGCCGAAGCAACCGACCTTGCTAATATTTTGAAATCGGGAAAACTTTCGGCTGCTACTAAAATTGAATTTTCGGAATTTGTTGGTCCAACACTTGGTGCTGAATCTATTCAAAAAGGACTTATGTCGGTAGTGGTAGCTTTGATTTTCATGTTTGGTTACTTATTTTTCTACTATCGTAAAGCGGGAACAGTTGCCAACATAGCCTTGTTGCTCAACTTATTCTTAGTGTTCGGCGTGCTTGCATCACTTGGAGCTGTACTTACACTTTCGGGTATTGCCGGTATAGTGCTTTCGTTGGCTATGGCTATTGACGCTAACGTAATTATTTACGAGCGTGTGCGTGAAGAACTTAGTCAAGGTAAGGGTATGAAACTTGCCATTGCCGATGGTTTCAAAGGTTCGTATTCGGCAATTATCGACGGTAACGTTACCACGCTCATTATTGGTATTGTGCTTTATATGTTTGGTAAAGGTTCTATACAAGGTTTTGCCACAACATTGATTATAGGTATTTTAACAACATTATTCTGCGGTATTTTCATTACCCGTATGATTTTTGAACGTTTCTTGGCGAAAAAACGAACTATTTCGTTCGACCGTAAAGCAACACGTAATGCGTTCAAAAATATTCATATTGATTTTATGGGCAACCGTAAAAAATATTATATAGTTTCGAGCATTATTATTGGCGTGTGTATTCTTGCAATTGTAGTGCGTGGTTTCCAAATAGGCGTTGATTTCAAAGGTGGACGATCATACACCGTGGTTGTTGAAGGCGAACGTAATGTGGAAGAAATCGAAGAATCGTTAGCAAAACAATTCGGTAAAGCTCCCGAAGTGAAAACTCTTGGTGCGGAAGGCATAAAAGTTACTACTGATTATAAAATTAACGACAAAGGTACTGAGGTTGATACCGAAACAGAAACCCTTTTATTCAAAGGCTTACAAGAAGTTCCCGATCTATTACCGAAAGGCATTACGCAAGACGATTTTATGAAAAACAATTTGACTCAATCGAATATGGTGGGTCCAACAATTGCTAACGACATGATTTGGTCGGCAATTATTTCAATCGTTGTGGCACTTATTTTTATGTTTATATATATTCTTATCCGTTTCCGCAACTGGGAATTTGGTTTAAGCGCAGCACTTGCCTTGCTTCACGACGTGTTTGTGGTAATAGGTGTATTTGCTCTCTTACACGGATTGTTGCCATTCTCAATGGAAGTAGGACAAGAATTTATAGCAGCATTGCTTACCATTATTGGTTACTCGTTGAACGATACGGTGGTGATTTTCGACCGTATTCGTGAAATGCGCACCGAATATCCAAAACGCAATACGCTTAAATTGTTCAATCAAGGTGTGAACAGCACTTTGAGCCGTACTATTACCACATCGGCTACCACGTTGTTAGTATTGTTAATCATATTCTTCTTCGGTGGCGATTCTATGAAAGGATTCATATTTGCAATGATTATAGGGGTTGTTATAGGTTCATATTCAACCATATTTATAGCTTCGCCTCTTGCATACGAAATGCTTAAAAAAGGTAAAAAAACTATAGAAACAGAATAATCATCTGTGGATGTTACATAGTAAAAGGGCTGTTGAAATTCTCGACAGCCCTTTATTTTTGCAATATGCCATACATTCAGTAGTGATAAATGCACTCATCTTCCGGATTGCTTCGTCGTTCCTCCTCGCAATGACGGGAAAAAAGTGAACGTTACTGCGAGGTGGTTGCTGAGCGTAGTCGAAGTAAACGAAGCAGTCTAAAATCTTAATTGATTATTGATGAGGATTTTAAAAAATGTCGGACACATATTTATCCCGAGCTCTCAGGTTTACAGCGTCAGCTTTTTAACAATTACTTTTGCAAACTCATCAAGTTTGGGGTCGCGCGCACCCATTGTAAGCGCCACGCAATTATTGCTTACGTGATTGAGAATTTCTTGTAAACTTTGTTCCTTTGAAGCGGTGAAAACGGCTTGTTTCCCTTGTTTTTGAATAGCATCGCTCACAATTTTCGGTGAAATATTCCTATCAACAGTGCCGCCGGCATAATACACATCGCCAATGAGGAATATATCATTCGAGCGTAAGGCGAGTGCCACTTCGTTGCCCAACTCTTCGTGCATAAATCGGAGCGGACCAAAACCGTGCGGTTGAAAATACGCCACCACTCGTTCGGCACAATTTTGACATGCTCGTATGGCTGCGGCAACCTCAGCGGGATTGTGCGCAAAATCATCGATAACTATAATATTACGTTCCTTATTCATGCCTACCAATTGCGTGCGTCGGTAAATTCCCCGAAACGAAGCCAAACTTGTTATTGCTTGTTGTAAATCAATGCCTACAGCGTTCGCTACGGCAAGTGCCGCAAGAGAATTTTCCATATTATGCGTGCCTATAAGCGGCACCGTGCACGGAATGGTATTGACAGAAAAAGAAATTCCAAATCCTTGTTGCACAAAATTTTCGCCATACACGCCAACAGTTTTATTGTGCGTTCCAAAATCAAATTGTATATTGTGCGAAAGTTCACGAGTGCGCTCATAATCTTGATTGACAATAAATTGCGATTTTGTATGTTGTTTGAACAGCGCAAATAAGCGCATTAATTCATCAAATTCTTTATGGTCGCGGTCAATATTGAGTAGCACGCTAATTTCGGGATTATAGTTCACAATTGAACCGTCCGACTCATCGGCTTCAATTACAAGCCATTCGCCACTGCCGTTCCACGCATTGCCGGGCAAGCCTTTTTCCTGCAAACTTGAAAGTCCGGCACCGGTAATAAGCGAAGGTGAGTAACCACACATTTCCAGTATATGAAAAATCATGGCAGTTGTGGTGCTCTTTCCGCTCGTGCCGCCTACGGCAATAGTTTTAATACTGTTGGAAATTGCTGCCAACAACTCCGAACGTTTTACAATAGGAATATTGAGCGAGAGAGCTTTTTGATATTCCACATTCGATTCTTCAATGGCAGTAGAAACTATCACTGCTTGCGTGTGCTCAGTAATGCCGCTTCCGTCTTGAAAAAAACATTGAATACCCTGCGCTTCAAATTGTGTTTGCAGCAGCATTTTATTCTGTGGCGAAAACAAGCGGTCGGAACCCGAAACTTGTTTGCCTGTTCCTTGTAAATATTGCGCTATGGCACTCATGCCTGTTCCGGCTATACCGACGAAAAAAAAGTTTGTTGTAGTATGTAATTGCATTGCTTGGTTTGTTTGTAACTATTGTGAAAACCCAAAAATAGAAAGAAAAGGCAAGTAAACGCATAAAAAATCGAAATTATTTGGCGTAAATGAATTGGGGAGCAATAGCTAAAATTGTAATCTGCGGCGAAAATACTATTCGCAATTGATAATTAATTCGTACTTTTGACACGAAAAAAGGTTCATTACAATGTCAGAAATAAAAATTGAATTTAAAGCCGCCACCGTAGGTTATTACAGCGACGAACCGGTGCTCTACGATGTGAATTTTGTGGTACGCAAAAGCGAAGTGGTGTATTTAATAGGCAAAACCGCTGCCGGGAAAAGCACATTGCTCAAAACTATGTATGCCGAAATTGCACCGCTTGCAGGCGAAGTACACGTTGCCGACTACGATATGATGAACCTCAAATCGTCGAAAATTCCGTATTTGCGACGTAAGGTTGCCTTGGTATTTCAAGATTTTCAATTGCTTTCCGACCGTTCGGTATACGAAAATTTAGCCTTTGTGCTCAAAGCTACGGGCTGGACAAAAATTGCCGAAATCAATGCACGAATAAACGATGTGCTTACCCAAGTGGGAATGTTCGATAAACAATCGAAAATGCCGCACCAACTTTCGGGCGGTGAACAGCAACGGGTGGTAATTGCCCGAGCCTTACTCAATTCACCCGAAATTATTTTAGCCGACGAACCTACTGGAAATTTAGACCCTGAAACTTCGGACGAAATTTTTAGTTTGCTGCATAATATTGCCGCAGAAGGCTGCGCCGTGTTTTTTGTAACACACAATCATCATTTGATAAAAAAATATCCTGCTCGTACATTACAATGCAAAAATAATTCGTTAACCGAAATTACCGAAAAAGAGCGTGTTATTGACTTTGATATTCTTATGGATTAATAATGCTTTTCAATTCCATAACATTCGCACTTTTTCTACCGATAGTTTTTGCACTCTATTGGTTTGTGTTTCAGCGCAATTTGAAATTGCAAAATTTCTTTATACTCGTTGCATCATACGTTTTTTATGGTTGGTGGGATTGGCGGTTTTTGTTACTCATTGCCTTTACATCATTATGCTCGTGGGGTTGCGGACTGTTAATGCAACAAACTGACAAACAAGGAATTATCCCCCCCCCCTTTATCTCGCAAACTTCTGAATATCAGCAATATTGTGCTGAATTTAGGCATTTTGGGCATTTTCAAATATTACAACTTTTTCGTTGAAAGTTTTGTTTTGGCTTTTGCCACACTTGGAGTACACTTGCAGCCCCACACGCTTCATATTATTTTGCCGGTGGGTATTTCGTTTTACACCTTTCAGGCGTTGAGTTATTCCGTAGATGTGTATAGGCGCAAAATAGAGCCAACACATGATATAGTGGCATTTTTTTCCTTTGTTGCCTTTTTCCCACAGTTAGTTGCCGGACCTATTGAGCGGGCAACAAATCTTTTGCCGCAATTTTACAAACGCCGCACATTCGATTACGAACAAGCCGTTGATGGAATGAGACAAATTCTGTGGGGATTGTTCAAAAAAATAGTAATTGCCGACAACTGCGCTACGTTCGTAAATTGGGTTTTTGAAGACCCATCAGCGCAACCAAGTTCTACATTATTGTTGGGGGCGGTGTTTTTTGCCTTTCAAATTTATGGTGATTTTTCGGGTTATTCTGATATTGCCATTGGCACGGCTCGTTTGTTTGGTTTTAATTTAATGCGCAATTTTGCTTATCCTTATTTTTCAAGAGATATTGCTGAATTTTGGCGACGTTGGCATATTTCGCTTACCACGTGGTTTCGCGACTATGTATATATTCCACTTGGCGGCAGTCGTGTTCCCAAAGCAAAAGTTGTGCGCAATACTTTCGTTATCTTTCTTGTAAGCGGATTTTGGCACGGAGCCAATTGGACTTTCATTGCTTGGGGTGCTTTTCACGCACTATTGTTTTTACCCTTAATTTTGCTCAATAAAAACCGAAAATATACGAATACGGTTGCCTATAATCGTCTTTTACCCAATATCAAAGAAATTGTTCAAATGGGATTAACATTTTTGTTAGTAGTTATTGGCTGGGTGTTCTTTCGTGCCGAAAACATTTCGCAAGCATTTGATTATTTGGGAAGAATGACAGAATTTGAAACCTTGCGAGCGACATATTCGATTTTTACGATAAAAACCGCTTCCTCATGGGTAATTTGGGCAATTATACTGATGATAATTGTGGAATGGATACAACGAAACAAACAACACGGATTAGATTTATCGGCAATACAATCACATATTGTGAAATATGCAATTTATCTGTTGCTGCTAACTATTTTATTTGTTCTCGGCGGAACAGCTGAAACCTTTATTTATTTTCAATTTTAACAGATGAAGAAGTTTTTGTTACACATACTTGTATTTGGAACAATTGTAATTGTTTTAGCATTTGTTGTTGATTTTTTTATCTCTAACAATTTAAGAAAACCAACAGGAGCAAAAATGATGTCGAATTGGAATGCTATTTATTCAGGCGATATACAAAGCGATGTTATAATAATGGGAAATTCTCGAGCGTGGGTACAATATAGTCCTCAAATTTTAGATTCTATCTTAGAGGTCTATTCATGGAATTTAGGCATTGATGGAAGTTGTATTAATAGACAAATCATAGCATACGACACGTATCGAAGATTCAATCCCAAACCAAAATATATTATTCAAAATATAGATTTTTCCACGTTAGGAATTACAAGCGGTTTTCAGAAAGAACAATTCTTGCCATATTTTTTCGATGATTCGTTACGTACAGCAGTATCAGAATATGAAGATTTTAACTTTTTTGGTAACTATTTTCCACTATGGCGATATATTGGTTACCGAGATTTTATACGAGTGGGATTACAAATGACTGATTTTAACGATGGGTGTAATGTTTTTAAAGGGTATCAAGGAGTTATTAGAGAATGGAACGGCGCAATATTAGCAGAACAAACGGAAATAAATTATTCGCAAGATAGCGCAATGTTGGTAAAATTCGACAATTATTTAGCATCGGCTTATTCCCAGAATATCAAAGTGATTTTTGTGTACGCTCCTGTATATATTGAAGCAACAAAAAAAATTAAAAATATTGAAGGAATGTACGCAATGTACGATAGCATTGCACAAAAATATGATATTCCTATTTTGGATTACAATTATGACGCAATTTCTTATGACACAACATACTTTTACAATGCCACACACTTGAATAAAAAAGGCGCAGAACTTTTCTCTACCAAACTCGCTCACGATATTGATTCTCTCGGGATTTTGAGAAATTGATTTTGTAAACCTCAATATTTTCGCCTCTCCTGTTTTTATAAAAAAGGTGTATCTTTGCAAAAAACTCACAACAATGAGCAACGATTCTCCCAACGACGAACTTTTACACAATCTTCAACACGAAGAATATAAATACGGATTTGCATCGAATGTAGAAAGCGATGTGTTTCCTCCCGGATTGAACGAAGACATTATTCGCCGCATTTCGGCTTTGAAAGAAGAACCCGAATATTTGCTCGAATGGCGATTGAAAGCCTATCGTCATTGGCTCACAATGCCACACCCCACATGGGCGCACTTGAAATTCACTATGCCCGATTTTCAAGCAATTAGCTATTATGCACAGCCAAAAAACAAGGCAAAATATGAGAACCTTGATGAAGTAGACCCCGAAATTATAGAAACATTCAACAAATTGGGTATTCCGCTCGAAGAACAAAAAATGCTCTCGGGAGTAGCCGTTGATGCTGTTTTCGACAGCGTTTCGGTGCATACGCAATTTCGCGACCAACTGCAAGAGAAAGGTATTATTTTCTGTTCGTTTAGCGAAGCTGCCCGTGAATATCCCGAACTTGTACAACAATACTTAGGTTCGGTAGTGCCTTATACCGATAATTATTATGCCGCACTCAATTCCGCTGTGTTTAGCGATGGCTCATTTGTATTCATTCCCAAAGGGGTGCGTTGTCCAATGGATCTTTCCACGTATTTTCGTATCAATGCTATGAATACCGGGCAATTTGAGCGCACACTCATTATTGCCGAAGACGATGCCTACGTGAGTTATTTGGAAGGCTGCACGGCTCCCATGCGCGACGAAAATCAACTTCACGCAGCAGTGGTGGAACTCGTTGCGCTAAACAATGCCGAAATAAAATATTCAACCGTGCAGAATTGGTATCCGGGCGATAAAGAGGGCAAGGGAGGTATTTACAATTTTGTAACCAAACGAGCTTTGTGTAAAGGCGAAAACTCAAAAGTTTCGTGGGCGCAGGTGGAAACAGGTTCGGCTGTAACATGGAAATATCCAAGCACTATTTTGCGAGGCAACAATTCCGTTTCGGAATTTTATTCGGTAGCCGTTACCAACAATTACCAGCAAGCCGATACCGGCACAAAAATGATACATATAGGTAAAAACACCAAAAGCACCATAGTTTCAAAAGGAATTTCGCTTGGCAAAAGCAGCAATTCCTATCGTGGCGAAGTACGTATGTCTCGTGGTGCCGAAAATGCACGCAATTTCTCGCAATGCGATTCGCTCCTGATAGGTAGTAATTGTGCTGCAAATACGTTTCCGTATATTGATGTTCAAAATCCGACTGCAACTGTGGAACACGAGGCTACAACATCGAAAATTGCCGATGAACAGATTTTTTATTGTAACCAGCGCGGTATTTCAACCGAGAATGCTGTGAGCTTGATTGTGAACGGATTTGCCAAAGAGGTACTCAATAAATTGCCGATGGAGTTTGCCATTGAGGCGCATAAATTGATTGCAATTTCCATGGAAGGAAGCGTGGGATAGGTTCCGATACATTCAAATTTGAGTGTACCAATAGAACAACCCCTTGCTATAAAATAGAGACGTGGTGCTTGTGATATTCCCCCTGCTGCGCGCCACAATGCACATAATTAACTCTGCTGTGCGCTTTATCGTTTATAATTAATTTGTACATTTGCCTTCAAATTAATTAGAGAACAATACATGAAGCACATTCGTAATTTCTGCATCATAGCGCACATAGACCATGGCAAGAGCACATTAGCCGACCGGCTTTTAGAATATACCAACACCATTTCACAACGTGATGCGCAAGCCCAAATTTTGGATAATATGGATTTGGAACGCGAACGAGGCATTACTATAAAAAGCCACGCTATACAAATGGATTACGAACTGAATGGTGAAAAATACGTTCTCAATTTGATTGACACTCCGGGACACGTGGATTTTTCATACGAAGTGTCGCGTTCAATTGCCGCTTGCGAAGGTGCACTGCTTATAGTTGATGCTACGCAAGGCATTCAGGCTCAAACAATTTCAAATCTGTATTTGGCTATTGAGAACGATTTGGAAATAATTCCGGTGCTCAATAAAATGGACTTGCCAAGCGCAATGCCCGAAGAGGTAAAAGACCAAATTATTGATTTAATCGGCTGTAAGCCAGAAGATATTCTTTCGGCAAGCGGAAAAACAGGCTTGGGCGTTGCCGAAATTCTTGAAGCAATTGTCAATCGTGTGCCTGCTCCCAAAGGCGACCCGAATGCGCCGTTACAAGCTTTGATTTTCGATTCGGTTTTCAATTCGTTCCGGGGAATTATTGCTTACTACAAAATAGTGAACGGCGAAATAAAGAACGGCGACAAAGTAAAATTTGTAAATACAAAAAAAGAATATGAAGCCGATGAGGTGGGCGTGTTGCGCCTCGATATGGAACCTCGAAAATCGGTTAAAACCGGCGATGTGGGCTATATTATTTCCGGCATAAAAACGTCGAAAGAGGTAAAAGTGGGCGATACCATTACATCGGTAGAAAATCCGTGTGATGGAGCAATTGCCGGTTTTGAAGATGTAAAACCAATGGTGTTTGCAGGCATTTATCCTATTGATACCGAAGACTATGAAGAACTGCGGGCTTCTATGGAAAAATTGCAGTTGAACGACGCTTCGCTTACTTACGAACCCGAATCGTCGGCAGCACTTGGATTCGGTTTTCGTTGCGGATTTCTGGGATTGTTGCACATGGAAATTATTCAGGAGCGATTAGACCGTGAATTTGACATGAGTGTGATAACTACCACGCCCAACGTTTCGTACTATTGCTACACAAAAAAAGGCGAAAAGTTGCTGGTAAACAATCCTACCGACCTGCCCGACCCTACAAAAATAGACTACATTGAAGAACCCTACATTGCGGCACAAATTATTACCGATGCCGATTATATCGGTGGTATTATGACGCTATGCATGGCAAAACGAGGTATTTTAAAATCGCAGAATTACATGACAGGCAATCGGGTGGAAATCACGTTTGAGATGCCGCTCGGCGAAATAGTTTTCGATTTTTACGACAAACTCAAAAGTATTTCCAAAGGCTACGCTTCGTTCGATTATCACGTAATAGGTTTCCGTGAATCGAAATTGGCAAAACTCGATATTTTGCTCAATGGCGAATCGGTTGATGCACTTTCGGCACTTATTCACCAAAGTAATGCATACGAGTTTGGTAAAAAAATATGTGAGAAACTAAAAGAACTGATCCCTCGTCAGCAATTCGATGTGGCAATTCAGGCGGCAATAGGCACAAAAATTATTGCTCGCGAAACGGTGAAAGCCGTGCGCAAAGACGTTACCGCAAAATGTTACGGCGGCGATATTTCGCGTAAACGCAAACTGCTCGAAAAACAGAAAAAAGGAAAAAAACGCATGAAACAAGTTGGAAATGTGGAAGTTCCGCAAAAAGCGTTTTTGGCAGTATTGAAACTTAACGATTAACAAGCTCTGTTCCGGTATGAATCCTTCTGTTCTCATTATAGACGACGCTCACCCCGTAATGCTCAAAAAATTTGCGCAAGCGGGTTTTTCGGTTACGCACAATGAAGGCATGAGCATTGAGGAAGTGCACAATAGCATAGCCAACTACGATGCGGTGATTGTGCGTTCAAAAATTATTGCCGACAAAAATTTTTTCGACCGAGCTACAAAACTTTCGTGCATCGGTAGAGTAGGAGCAGGCATGGAAACTATTGATATAGAATATGCTGCAAGCAAAGGGATAGCGTGTTACAATTCACCCGAAGGAAACCGTGATGCTGTGGGCGAACAGGCAATAGCTATGTTGCTTGCGCTTATGAACAACCTATGCAAAGCCAATAGCGAAGTGCGCAGTTATATGTGGGATAGAGAAGGCAATCGTGGTATTGAACTCAAAAACCGCACCGTAGGAATTATTGGTTACGGCAACATGGGCGGTGCTTTTGCTCGCAAATTGAGCGGTTTTGAATGCAAAGTAATAGCCTACGACAAATATAAAACCGGATTTTCGGACGAATTCGTAGAAGAATGTTCATTGGAACGCATCTATGC
>JAISIO010000140.1 GCA_031262005.1 Bacteroidales bacterium | reverse complement strand
ACGCACCATATCGAACTGCGCTTCGGTAAAACGTTCAATGCCTGCCGAATTTAAAATATGGCGCATAATGGGGTAGGGCAGTGCGTTCAAAATAGTTTCGCTCATGCGAGTGAATAATTCTATTTGGTGGCGAGTAAATTCGTCGAAACGTTCTTCGTCGCTGCCCACCAAATGTGAAAATACCGATTGAATACGGCAGTTTGGAATTGCTGAAATTTGGTGCAACAATTGCGGAATATTGCTTTCGCAAAAACCGTAACGAGCCATACCAGTATCTAATTTTAGATGAATCGGCAATTGTGCCACATTGTGTGTTTTTTGAAAGTCGGCGAGTTCGGCAAGCACGCTGAAATTATGAATATTCGGTTCTAAATTGTATTCAAACAATTGTGCCAGCATACCATATTCCGGATTCATAACCACAATTGGCGTGCGAATGCCGGCGTTGCGTAATTCAATGCCTTCATCGATAAACGCTACCGCCAAATAATCTACTCCCTGATGTTGCAAAATATTGGCAATTTCGTAACTGCCGCTGCCGTAGGAAAATGCCTTTACCATGACCATAATTTTGGTTGCGGGTTTTAGTTGCGATTTAAAATAATTCAAATTATGAATCATTGCATTCAAATTAATTTCAAGCACGGTTTGGTGCGTTTGTAATTCCAATTTGTGTGCAATTCGTTCAAATTCATATTCACGCGCCGCTTTAAGCAAAATAGTCTCGTCGGCAAATTGAAACTCAGGAAGTTGTGCAAGTAATTCTTGTGTGGTCAGAAAATAATTGCCGTAGTTTATATAGTGTGGTAAATACGTTGTAATATCGCTACCTACACCAATAACTTTTTGAATATCATAGTGTTGAATTAGTTGTGCAATGGTTTTATATAATTCTGATTTTTCAATTCCGGTTTGCTTTACATCGGAAAGAATGAGAGTTCTTTTATCGTGTTGTTTTTGTTGCGAAAGGAATTGTAATGCAATAGTAATTCCTTGCAAATCAGAATTGTAGCTGTCGTTTATAATAGTGCAATTATGAGTGCCGGCAATTTGTTCCAAGCGCATGGCAATTTGCGGTAAATCGATGAAATACCGTGTATTATTAGGCGATTTGTGCAACAACTGAGCGCATACAAAACACTGCACTGCATTTTCAATAGAAGCACTGTCGTTGAAAGGAATGGTAAATTCATATTTTACACCATTCCAAAGCACGGTTATAGCAGTATGCTCACTGTGCTGCACGTATGAAACTTGAATAGGAGCATGAGTAGAAAAACTCCATGCCACACATTCGGTGTTCGGTAATTTTTGGGCATATTTGTGAATCAGTTCATAGTCGGCGCAATATACCAGTCGTTTGCAGTGGGCAAACAGTTTCATTTTTTCGGCAACTTTTTGCTCCAGTGATGAAAAGTTTTCCTGATGCGCATCGCCAATAGTGGTAAAAATTCCGATAGTTGGTTGCAGCATATTTGCCAAATGTCCCATTTCTCCGCATTGCGAAATTCCAGCTTCCATAATTGCACAATCGTAATTTTCGTTGAGTAGCATCAATGAAAGTGGTACACCAATCTGTGAATTGTAACTTTTGGGGCTACGCACCACCGAAAGTTCGTGTTTCAAAATATGGTACAGCCATTCTTTACAGATAGTTTTCCCGTTGCTTCCTGTAATTGCTATCAGCGGAAATGAAAATTGCTCGCGATAGTGCTGCATTAATTGTTGAAATGCAGCAAGCGTAGAAGTACTTATAATGTAGTGAGCATTGTCGTATGAAGGGAAGGTTTCCCCTTCTTGTACCCAAAAAACTCGTTGTCCCTGATCATACAGTTGCGCAATAAACGTGTGTGCATTACGCTGCTTGCCCACAAGTGCCAAAAATATAGTCTGTTGTGAAACCGAAAAATTTCTGCTGTCGGTTTGAACGCTTGTAATGTGTACATTGCCGTTGCCGCTCAAGCGGCTATTAGTAATGTGAGCGATTTGAGAGAGAGAGTATGAAAACATGGTGAATGAATTATATGTAGAACAACGATATGAATTACCGAATATTGGCTACTCACATTTGATTATCGAACAATCCGATTGTAAGCAGCCGTTCAATTCCTTCTTCTAATTCTATAAGCGGACGATGCAGCAATGTTTCCCTCATGAATGTATTCTCGGGACAGCGGCGGCTCATATCGCCGTCTTTCAATGGTGCTACGTGTACAATTTTCGATGAAGAATTGGTTCTTTCAATTATCGTTTGCGCCAATTGTAAGATTGTAATTTCCCTATTTCCGCCAATGTTTGCCACATCGTTCACGAGCAAATTCTGTTCAAACGCATTTACGCAGGCTTCTACATTGTCGTCAATGTAGCAAAATGTGCGTGTTTGCGAGCCATCGCCATATACTTCTATATCTTGGTTATGCAGGGCTTTTATGATAAATTTACTCATCACAAAATCCATGCTTTGTCGAGGTCCGTAGGTGTTAAAAAAACGAAAGATGGCATAGTCAAGCCCAAATTCCTGATGATAAGAACGTAAAAACGCTTCACCTACGTTTTTTACAATGGCGTATGGTACACGAGAATTGAGAGGGGTAGTACGTACATTTTGCGGCATTTCAAACGGTTCGCCGTAAATTTCGCTCGATGACGAAAAAAACACTCGTTGCACCTTTGTTTCCACTGCAAGATTGCAAATGTTTTTAAAGCCTTCAATGTCGGCAAGCACTTGCAAGGGGTGCTGCTGCGTGCGCAAAACCCCAACCATGGCAGCATAGTGAAACACGTAATCGAAATTGTGTGCGTGCATTATTGCTGCAATTTCATTGTAATTATTCACATCGCACTGCACAAATTGCAACAATTCTGTGTTTGCTTGTGGAAGTTTCTGAATAGTGCCGGTTGATAAATTATCGGCAACCACGATGAAATATTTTTTATCGCGCAAGAGGCGTTCCACTAAATAACTGCCGATAAATCCGGCACCGCCGGTTATTAAAATTTTAGGCGTTTTCATTGTTCGTAGTATTTGTGTCGCTTGTCGATTCTGCAATTTGTAATTCCGATAGGTCTATATCTTCTTCTTCGTCGTAAATAAGTAACAAAGGTTCGCCGAAGGATTTTTTTGTCATGCGCTGTTCCAACGAAAGTAGCAGCGAAGGCAATAAAAGATTGTTTGAAATCATTGCCATAAATACGGTGATAGACACCAAAGCACCTAAGGCTTGTGTGCCGCCGAATTGTGAAAAAACGAAAATGCCGAAACCGAAGAATAAAATAAGCGATGTGTAAATCATACTCGGATTAGTTTCGCGAATAGTGATCAGAACCGATTTGCCAATATCCCAATTGGTGTGTTTGAGTTCCTGACGATAGCGAGCCAAAAAGTGAATAGTGTCGTCGGTAACATTACCGAATGCTATGGAAAATACCAACACCGTAGATGGTTTTATAGGAATGCCCAAATACCCCATGAGTGCGGCGGTAATCAGTTGCGGCAGTATGTTTACAAGCAGTGCTATGCCCACCATGCGTTTGGAACGGAACAGCCACAGCATAATAAAAGCAATAATAACGAACGCCAGCCCTATGCTTGTAAATAAACTATTGCGAATATATTTTGTGCCCTTTGAAAACACCACGCTTGCGCCAGTCATTGTAATTTTATACACGAAGTCAGTTTCCGAAACTGTTCCCGTTTCATCTTTTTGTGTAAATACCATGCTTGTACCGATTTTTTTGACCTGATATGTGCTGTCGCCCCACACTTCGAGTATATCATTCATAATAGCTTTTTCGAGAGCTTCCATGCGTTGTGTACCAATGTCTTGCACGTTTGCTTTTACTCGAATTTTTGCACCGGTGCTATCTATCATAGCCATGGCAAGCCCGCTGCCGTTTTGGCTGCGCACTATTTTTTTCATTTTATTTTGATAGCCTATGTCCATACTGTTTGGTAGGCTATAATATTCGGGGTCGCCGTGATTGTGGGCTTGCCATGAAAATTTTATCACGTCAATTATCGAAAGCGGTTTCGATAGTTCGGGGTGGCTCGCCAATTTTTCTTGGAATACATCTAAGCGTCGCATAAAATCTTTATCGCGCATGAAATTTATTTTGTCGGGCATTTCTATCATAAATTCCATTGGTAGAGCACCATCGAATTGATTTTCCATAAATTTCAAGTCCACCATAAGCGTATCGTGCTGTGGCAGGTCGTCTACCATGAAACCGGTAGTTTGCAGGCGAGTAATGCCAATGGCGGCAACCACCACTACCACGCCTGTGGCAATGTACACTTTGGGGCGATGGTTGCTCACAATGTTTATAATATGTTTTACCAGTAAGTTAATAAACTTGGCGTCTAAGTGTTTCAAATTTCGAGGATTTGGCGGAGCTAAAAAGCTGAAAATAACTGGAATTAAAACGAGCGATGCCACAAAAGCTGCCAAAATTCCCAGCGATGCCACAATACCAAATTCAATGAGCAAAATGCTGTCGGTAACAATAAATGCACCGAAACTAATGGCAGTAATAAGATTGGCAATGAAAATTGCATTACCGATTTTGACAATTACCCGTTGTAAGGCTTTGATTTGATTGCCATGTCGGGCATATTCTATGTGATATTTATTTAAGAAAAACACACAGTTTGGTACCGCAATTACAATAATCAGCGGCGGCAGCATGGCATTGAGTATACTAATAGAATACCCTAGCATTCCCATAATTCCCATGGTGAACACCACGCCAATGCCCACGGTGAGCATAGAAAAGAAAACAATTTTGAGCGAACGGAAAAATAGGAAAATAATAATGGCGCACACCAACGCTGCCAAAAGGATAAACATTACCAATTCGTTTTGCAATTTGAGCGAAACTTTGGTGCGAATGTAGGGCATACCGGTAAAGTGCGTTTGCACATTGTATGTATGCGCAAAATTGGTAACAATTGATTGTATATCGGCAATCAACACTTCTCGTTCAGGACAGTCGAGTACTTCTTGTTTTATGGTAATCATTAGGGCATATACGTCGGAACTGTCGGTAAACATTAAGCCTTCGTATAGTTTTTGCTGCCTAATATCACGTGCAGTGCTATCAAGATCTGCTTGCGTTTGCGGGCGATTGGCAAAGTATGGCACTATTGTGGTACCCTCTAATTTGAGCGCACTACCCACCGACAACACTCCTTCAACGCCGGGCAGCGTGCGTAGCGTATCGCACATATCTAAAAAAGCGTTGAATTGATTAAGTTTGAAAAATGTTTCGCTTTGCAACCCAACAATCAGGCTGTTGGCATCTTCGCCAAAAATTTTTTTGAAGGCTTGGTGTTCTTGCAGTGCTGTATCGGTTTGAGGTAAAAGTGCCGCATATTCGTAAGACAAATGCACTTTGCGTGCCTGAAATGCCATAAAAGCAGTGAGACCTGCAAATACAACCAAAAGAGCTATTCTATAACGCAAAATAAAGCGCGCAATACCTATCCACATACCGTAAAATTATTAAAAAAACCGTTAAAAATTCAAGCGGCTAAGTTACATAAAAATTTAACACAAGGGGAGTTTTGTGTGATAAGTTTCAGGGCAATTGCACGAAATTTCTAACCGACTAATTGAATAACTGAATAATCGAATAACTGACAAACTTGCTAACTTATTAACTTGTAAACTTACAAACTAAAAAACTCACTGCGCCACAAGTTGTTTTAGCTTAGTTTCGCTCATTTTCAAAGCATAAGCAAAATCTACCATGCGAGTAGCCGACTGCATAAACACTTCCTGAGCTATATGAACGTCGAGTGAAGTGCTGTGTCCCAATCGAAAACGAGCTTGATTTATTTCCAAATTTTCGAGTGCGCATTTGTAACTTTCGCGTTCTATTTCGTATAAATTCTTATTCGTTTCATATTCCAAGAATGTTTGTTCCAACTCTTCCAGTGTTTCCAAACGGGTTTGTGCCAATTGCTGTTCGGCAGAAAGTGCTTGAATTTTTGCAATTTTTGCCACTTGTCTGTTTTGTCCTGCTTGATAAATTGGAATTATCAATCGTCCGCCAATTTGCGGTCCGTGCGACGACGCATTATTGCTCATAGACGTTGCAATATTGGTAAAATAATATCCGCCGGTTACGCTGAGTGTAGGAAAATACTGTCTGCGAGCCTCTTTAAATGCCAGCTGCGTGATTTCCAACTGTTTTTGTCGAGCGCGAATATCCATATTGACATTCACTATTTTCTCGCGCAAGTCATCAATGGTTAGCGAGTTGTCGAAATCAAGTGAGTCGGCAACGTCAAAATCGGAAGTCATGCTTGCCCCCATTAAATTTTGCAATTGACGTTTGGTTGCTATTATTGCAACTTTTTGACTATGTGCGTTCTCGAGCGATTTATTGTAGTCAATTTTTGCCTGCAAATAATCGTTTTTCGCACTCATTCCCGCATTGAACGAAGTGCTTAGAATTGCTACCCGTTCGGCGTTGTAATCCATTACTTCGTTTATCGACTGCAGTTGCTGCTTTTGACGAATAATATCGAAATACGCAGCAACAATTGAAAACGTGAGTGAAAGAGCTTTTTGTTGCAATTCCAATTCGCTCAGTGCCTGATTGTGTTCCAAAATATCTTTGCGCACAAACATTCGCCCGCCGTCGAAAAGCGTCAGTGAAAACTCTAATCCTGCGTTGAAATTATTGGTAGTGTTTAGAGCATTTTCGTTTGTGGCATCTGCCGATTCAGCAAAAGTAGAATTAAGCGTATTGCCCACCACCGCTTGCACCGTGGGCTGAGCACCGGTATTTTGCCAATTATTTTGCACGCTTACTATTTCGGTTTCATTGCGAGCAATTGCTATATTGTAATTGTTTTTCAGTGCAACTTCAATAGCTTTTGAAAGCGTTAGTTGCGATTGGGCGTGAACGGAAACCTGTGTCAAAAGAATAATTAAGAAACAGTATAGTATGTGGTGATATTTCATTTTTTTAATAATAGGATATTTATAGTCTCGTGTCTTGTTTCTAAAAATCTTGCGTCTTGTGTCTAAAAATCTCGTCTCTAAACCTACTGCAAAATAGTCTTCCGTTCTTTACTCGAAAGATACAAATACAGCACCGGAATGACAAACAGGGTAAGAATAAGCGAAAACAACAATCCGCCCACAATAACAATACCGAGCGATGTGCGGCTTTGTGCCGCTGCTCCCAGTGCAAGTGCAATAGGCAGTGCGCCAAACATAGTTGCCAGCGAAGTCATAAGAATAGGGCGAAAACGTGCTACTGCCGCCTCAAACGCCGCCACTCGCATTAGTTGCCCTTGTGAACGTTTCTGATTGGCAAATTCCACAATAAGAATACCGTTTTTGGTAACCACGCCAATTAACAGCAGGATACCGATTTGCGAAAAAATGTTGAGCGTCTCGCCAAAAATCCACAGCGAAAGCAGTGCGCCGGCAACTGCCATGGGCACGGTAAGTATTATAATGAACGGGTCGCGGAAACTCTCGAATTGGGCTGCCAGAATTAAATAAATGAGGATTAATGCCAATATAATTGCAAACAAAATATCGGAACTGCTCTCTGCAAAATCGCGCGATTGTCCGGCAAGGGAGGTTTCAAATGTGTGGTCGAGTGTTTGCTCGGCTATGCGGCGCATTTCCTCAATGCCGTCGCCCACCGTGTAGCCCGGTGCTGGTGTAGCTGAAACTGTAGCCGATTTGTAACGGTTAAAGTGATATAACACAGGCGGATTGATGCGTTCTTCCATTTCAATAACATTCGAGAGCGGAATAAACGTGCCGTTTTTGCTGCGCACGCTCAGTTGCGCTATGTCCGTGGGTGTTGAGCGATGTTCGCGGGATACTTGTCCTATAATATAGTACTGTTTATTGTTGCGCAAAAAATATCCGTAGCGAGTGCCGCTAAACGCTAAATTGAGTGTGTTAGAAATATCTTGTTCGCTCACTCCCAATGTGTTGGCTTTTGTTTTGTCTATACGAATATTTATTTCGGGTTTGTTAAATTTCAAATCCACATCGGAATTGCTAAACACCGGACTGCGCTGCACTTCTTCGTAAAAAAGCGGCATTTGTTCGCGAATTTTTTCAAAATCAAGGTTTTGCAATACAAATTGCACCGGCAATCCACGACTACCGGTACTAATTGTAGGCTCTTGACGGGTATTAATGCGGGCTTGCGCAATGTGCGAATACATGAAGGTCAGTTTCGTAGCAATTTCTTCTTGTGAACGCTGCCGTTCGTGAGGCTCGGTTAAAAATACATTGATAAATCCGGTGTTGCTACTTGCCCGCAATCCGTAGCGAGCAAGCACCACGCGGGCTTCGGGAATGGAGTCGGAGGTGAGTTGCGCTACTTCGTTTATCAAATTCGCCGTTGTTTGAAAATCGGTTCCTTCGGGCGTGGTAAGGTTCACTCCCACAAAACTGCGGTCTTCGGTAGGCGGCAGCCCGCTTGGCAGGTTGGTGAACAATAACACAATCATACCCACACAAAAGAACATGATAAACACCGAAAGCCATGGTTTTAAGAAAAAATACGCTAATGCTCGGCGATAGGCATTTTCAATTGCTTCAAAATATTTTTCGGTTTTTACATAGAATTTAGATTTATGACTTTTACGTTTCCCAATAATGACGTTGAGCACCGGCGTAAGCGTGAGCGATACAAACGATGAAATAATTACCGCACAGGAAATTACAATACCAAATTCACTAAATAATTTGCCGGTAAAACCGCTGATAAACAAAATAGGAACAAACACAATTGCCAGTGTAACCGAAGTAGAAAGCACCGCAAAAAATATTTCGCGAGTTCCGGCAAGGGCAGCTTGATATTTGTCCATGCCTTGTTCTATTTTTTTGAAAATATTTTCGGTTACCACAATTCCGTCGTCCACCACCAAACCTGTGGCAAGCACTATACCCAAAAGCGAAATAATGTTAATAGAAAATCCCATGAGGTACATTACGAAAAATGTTCCCACAAGCGATACAGGAATGTCGATAAGCGGACGAATGGCAACCACCCAATTGCGGAAAAATATAAATACAATGAGAATAACCAAAAGAATGGCAATAAGTAGTGTTTCAAACACATCGTTAATCGATTGACGAATAAATTGCGCTTTGTCGCGAGCAATGAATGTGCTAACGCCTTTCGGTAAATTTTCTTGGATATGTTCCAGTCGTTTGTAAAATTCGTCGGCAATTTCAATATTGTTTGCCCCCGGCATAGCTATTACGGCAAGCATCAAGCCGTCGCTTCCGTTCATTTTTGCTCCGCTTTCTTCTTCCTGCGAACCTAAGTAGGCTTCACCAATATCGCGCAAACGAACAATTTGAGAGCTGTTTTCGGCAATTATCAAATTATTAAATTCCGCTTCGGTATTGAGCCGTCCGCTGGTTTTTATAATCAACTCACTACCGCCGCCGCTTACTTTTCCGGCAGGCATTTCCACATTTTCACGAGTGAGAGCGTCCAGCACATCGCTTGCGGTTACTTGGTGTGCCCGCATTTTATGAGGGTCGAACCACAGGCGCATAGCCGGACGTTGCTGACCGTAGATTTCAACACTACTCACGCCTTCTATGGTTTGAATTTTTTCGAGAATATTATTTTCTACATATTCGCTCAGTTCTATGGCGTTCATATTGGAACTTTGCACCGCAAGCATTATAATAGGTTCGTTGTCGGAATCGGCTTTTTCTACCGTAGGTGGAGCGGTAATATCTTGCGGAAGATTGCGAGTAGCTTGCGATACTTTATCGCGCACATCGTTGGCGGCTTTTTCCAAATCGGCTGAAAGTGCAAATTCTATGGTAATGCGGCTTGTGCCTGGCGACGATTGCGATGAAATATTCCGAATACTTTCAATACCGTTAATTGATTTTTCGAGCGGCTCGGTTATTTGCGATTCTATAACTTCGGCACTTGCTCCCGTGTAACTGGTTCGCACTGTAATGATTGGCGGGTCAATTGCAGGATATTGGCGAATGCCCAAAAATGAAACGCCTACAACACCCATCAAAACTATGATGATGTTTGCCACAATGGCACCGATAGGGCGTTTTAATGATAAATCGGAAAGTGTCATAGTTGCTCCTCACTGCTTGAATTAATTGACGCATAATCTAATTCCATACCTTCGCGTAAGAAAATTATTCCCGACGTAATAACTGTGTCGCCTATTGAAATTCCTTGTGCTATTTCAATACCTCGTTCACTACGAGCACCTGTAATTACCGGCGTAAAATGTGCTTTGCCGTCCTTTGCTACAATTACAAATTTACCGTCAATTTGAGCGACCACAGCTTGCGATGGAATTATAATAGCATCGTTTCGACTATCTAAATTCAAATTTACTTGACAATATCCGCCCGGAACCAAGCGTTTGTCGGGTTTATCTACAAGAGCCCGTACCCGCAAATTTTGTGTTTGAGCATCAACGCTTTGGTCGCTTGCTATGATTGTGGCTTGTGCCGTAGGAACGTTTGTTGTTTGAAAAGTAACTTTTGCGCCGGCGCGCATTTTTTGACTGTATTGTTCGGGAACGGAAAAATCTATTTTCAACATATTGACAGTGCTGATAGTGCCCAAAAGTGCTGCCGCAGGTACAAATGCACCTTCACTTATCTGGCGCAAACCAATCACGCCGTCAAACGGAGCCAATACTTCGGTTTTGCGAATTTCGGTTTTCAATACATCAATATCGGCAGAGAGAGCCACAAGGTCTAATTCCGCTTTTTCATATTCATTTTTACTGATACCATTTACTTTATACAATTCTGTTTGACGGTCGAATACTTGTTTTTGAATTTTATACTGAGCTTGCAATTTTTTTAGACTGGCTTGCAAATCGTCGTCAAAAAGTTTTACCAGCAATGTTCCTTTTGCAACGGTACGTCCTTCGGGCAAATTGAGCATTACTACCCGTCCGGCAACTTCGCTTTTGAGTTCCACTTGGTCGTAGGCAAGTAGCACACCCGGCACAAATATATCTCTTTCAAATAAGGAGGGTTGTACCACTATGGCATCAACTTGCCTACTGCCTCGCTGGCGTTGTCCGGGTTTCTTTTTTCCCGATTGTATGATAGCATATGCAAGAATAATGGCTCCCGTCACAAGTATGATTATAAGGATTAGTTGTTTGGTTTTGTTGGACATGATGTATTATGTATTATGCTTTTTGCAAAACTCGTTATTGGTGTCGCATTGTGCTTGTGTGGAACATAAAACACGAATTGAAAATGCTTGTCAATTACAATAATGCAATGTTCCTTTTGAGTATCTTACGATGTTAAGAGTACGATTTTTTTAATTGTTTATTGCAAAGAGGCTTATTTTTGCTATACATTCGCAGGAGCCACAAACAATGTTCCCAAATCATCGCCATTTAATATATTGTATAAAATGTGAGGTTCTTCGGCATTGGCTATAATGGTATCAATGTTATCGGCGTGGCAAATTTGCACGGCAGTGATTTTGGTGGTCATTCCTCCCGTTCCGAAACTCGAACCTGCATCGCCAGCTTTTGCTTCCACTTCGCTATCAATATGAGTAACTATGGGAATGCGTTTGGCATTCGGATTTTTGCGCGGGTCGCTATCAAAAAAACCGTCAATATCGGAAAGCATTATCAGTAAATCGGCTTTGCAAATAGAAGCCACCATTGCCGAAAGTCGGTCGTTATCGCCCACCACAATTTCATCGGTGGCTACGGTGTCATTTTCATTCACAATAGGAACTGCTCCGAAGTCTAATAATTTTGCAAATGTGTTTTCGGCGTTTTTGTGTTTATTCTTGTCGGTTATCACGTCGTAAGTCAAAAGCACTTGTCCCACGTTCATATTGTGAATACCAAAAAATTTGCGATAAATTTTAGCTAATACCGCTTGTCCGATTGCTGCCGCTGCTTGTTTGTCGGGAATACTTACCGGTCGTTTTTTTTGTCCTAATTTACTCACTCCCACAGCAATAGAGCCAGATGAAACTAAAACAATCTGTTTGCCCTGATTTTTAAGAGTTGCAATAACATTAACCAATTGTTCAATGCGGGCAAAATTCATTCGTCCGTTCGGAAACGTGAGCGACGATGTGCCTATTTTTATAACAATGCGCTTTTTGGTGCGCAGGGTTTCTCTGTAATTCATTGCTTGCCAAGAAAAAATTTATGGCAAAGATAAGATAATTTACAAATTACAATTTATAATTAAAATTATTATTACCTTTGGACGCTTTTAAAAAATTTAAAGTAATAACTAATAAAAAATTAATATGTCAAACAATTCAGCTAAATTATTTGAAGAGTTTGCACCGGTTACAGCCGAACAGTGGAAAGAAAAAACCATTATCGACATAAAAGGCGCAGATTACGAAAAGCGAATGGTTTGGAAAACCATCGATGGTTTTTCAGTTGAACCTATTTACAGATTGGAAGATTTAGCTCCGCTTTCGTATTTGGACGTTATGCCGGGGCAATTCCCGTTCACTCGCGGAACGAAAAAAACAAACAACGAATGGTACATTCGTCAAGGAATAGAAGTAAAAAATGCCGCAGAAGCTAATGCCAAAGCCTTAGATGTGTTGCAAAAAGGTATTTCGTCGCTTGCATTTGAAATTGCCGATGCAAGTGCATGGACTTCTGCCGACATGGCAACATTGTTGAAAAGCATTGAACTTGAAGCAATTGAAACCTGCTTTGTAGTTGGTAACGGAAAACGTCATTTGTTAAATTTATTCGTAGCATACGTAGCTGGACATAAATTCAATGCTTCAAACATTCACGGTTCTATCAATGCCGGATATTTGAATCCATTTATCACCAAAGGCGCATTTTGCTGCAATTCGCAAGAAAGTTGCGAAAAACAAATACCCGAATTACTTGCTGCGGTACACGCTCTGCCAAAATTCAAAGTGCTCGAAATTAATGCCAACACGGTAAGCAATGCAGGTTCTACTATCTCTCAAGAATTAGCCTGTGCTCTTGCAATGGGCGTTGAATATCTTTCAACTGCCGATGATCAAGGAATTAATGCGGGTGTAATTGCACCGAGAATGAAATTTAATTTCGCCGTTTCGTCGAATTATTTCATGGAAATTGCCAAATTCCGTGCGGCAAAAATGTTGTGGGCAAAAATTGTAGAGGCATACAAACCTGAATGTACCTGCGAACAATGCGAATGTGAATCACAACAAACCACCGGTTGCTCGTGTTGTTCAACCAAAGTGTGTACTTGTGCCGGCAAAATGAACATTCACGCCGTAACTTCGGTGTGGAACAAAACTTTGTACGATCCATATGTGAACTTACTACGTACCCAAACCGAAGCCATGAGTGCCGTAATTGGTGGCGTAAATTCACTTACCGTGTTGCCGTTTGTGGGCTGCGAAACACTTAATTTGCTAGCCGAACCTTCACAAGAATTTAGCGAACGTATAGCACGTAATCAGCAAAGTTTGTTGAAAGACGAATGTCATTTCGACAAAATAGTAGACCCTTCGGCTGGTTCTTATTATATTGAAACATTGACCGATAAAATTGCAGACGCAGCATGGGCTATTTTCTTGGAAATTCAAGATAAAGGCGGCTTCGTAGAAGCTTTCAAAGCAGGATTTGTACAATCGTTGATAGAAAAATCTGCGGCTACACACAATAAAAACGTTGCCACTCGCCGTGAAAATTTACTTGGTGTAAATCAATTCCCGAATTTCAACGAAATGATTACAGAAGATGTGTGCGAATGTGCATTTAAAGCGGTAAATGAAAAAGCCGCAGATGCAATAGCCGAACCGTTGCATATATATAGAGGTGCGCAAGCATTTGAATTGATGCGCTACAAAACCGATAAATTTGCTAAAGCAAACGGTCGTCCAAAAGCGTTTATGCTTACCATTGGAAACCTAACCTTCCGCAAAGCACGTGCGCAATTTGCGTGCAATTTCTTTGCCTGTGCAGGTTTTGAAGTTATTGATAATAATGGATTTGCAACAATTGACGAAGGTGTGAAAGCAGCAAAAGAAAGCGGTGCACAAATTATTGTAATTTGTTCTTCCGACGATGAATATGCAGAGGTTGCATTACCGATTTTTGAACAATTACAAGACAAAATTGTAGTTGTAGCTGGTGCACCTGCGTGTAGCGACGATTTAAGTGCTAAAGGTTTGAAAAACTTCATTAGCGTGAAATCGAATGTGTTGGAAACATTGCAACAGTATCAATCAATGTTAGGATTTTAATTTAAAAAACGAGAATAGTATGAAACCGGATTTTAAATCAGTACACATAAAAAGCTCCAAAGCAGGAACTTGCAACGTGCAAGAATGGGAGAAAAAACACAATATTTCTGCAAATTGGCTTACACCCGAACAAATTCCTGTGAAAGCTGTTTACACAAAAGAGGATTTGCAAGCTATGGAGCACCTGAATTTTACATCGGGATTTGCACCGAATCTTCGTGGTCCTTACACGGCAATGTATCCGTACCAACCGTGGACAGTACGTCAGTATGCAGGTTTTTCAACTGCAGAAGAATCAAATGCATTTTATCGCCGCAATATTGCCTCAGGGCAAAAAGGTTTGTCGGTAGCATTTGACTTGGCTACACACCGCGGCTACGATTCCGATCACCCTCGTGTGCTTGGCGATGTTGGTAAAGCTGGTGTGGCAATCGATTCTATTATGGATATGCGAATTTTGTTCGACCAAATTCCGTTGAACAAAATGTCGGTTTCTATGACCATGAACGGAGCGGTGTTACCGGTATTGGCGTTCTATATTTTAGCAGGACTTGAACAAGGCGCAAAATTAGATGAACTCGCAGGAACAATTCAAAATGATATTTTGAAAGAATTTATGGTGCGTAACACGTATATTTATCCCCCTGCATTCTCAATGCGCATTATTGCCGATATTTTTAAATATACTTCGGCAAATATGCCAAAATTCAACTCAATTTCAATTTCGGGTTACCACATGCAAGAAGCGGGTGCAACAAATGATATTGAAATGGCATACACCCTTGCCGATGGTTTGGATTATTTGCGCACTGGTATCAACGCAGGTTTGAATATTGACGCTTTTGCTCCACGTTTGTCATTCTTCTGGGCAATTGGAATGAACCATTTTATGGAGATTGCCAAAATGCGTTCGGCTCGTATGATTTGGGCAAAATTGGTAAATCAATTTAACCCTAAAAACCCAAAATCGTTGGCATTACGCACGCACTCGCAAACATCGGGTTGGTCGCTTACCGAGCAAGACCCTTTCAACAACGTTGGTCGTACTTGTATAGAAGCTATGGCGGCAGCGTTGGGACACACGCAATCACTTCACACCAACGCTTTGGACGAAGCAATTGCTTTACCAACCGATTTCTCTGCACGTATTGCGCGCAACACACAAATTTACATTCAACAAGAAACAGAAATTTGCCGTGCGATTGACCCATGGGCTGGTTCATACTACGTAGAAAAATTAACTCACGACCTTACTCACAGAGCGTGGGATTTAATTCAAGAAGTTGAAAAACTCGGTGGTATGGCAAAAGCTATTGAAACGGGTATTCCAAAAATGCGTATTGAAGAAGCTGCGGCTCGAAAACAGGCTCGTATTGATGCTGGTTTGGACGCAATTATCGGAACAAACAAATACCGTTTGGAAAAAGAAGATCCTATAGAAATCCTTGCAATTGACAACACGGCTGTGCGTCAGGCACAAATTGAGCGTTTGAATAAATTACGTGCCGATCGTAACGAACAGGAATGTAAAGCATCGCTCGAAGCAATTACCAAATGTGTGGAAAGCGGAGAAGGTAATTTGCTTGAATTGGCAGTTGAAGCAGCTAAGAAAAATGCATCATTAGGCGAAATTTCCGATGCTTGCGAAAAAGTAGTAGGACGATATAAAGCAGTAATTAGAAGTATTTCAGGAGTGTACGCATCAGAAGCTAAAAACGACGGCGATTTCCAAAAAGCAAGTGAACTTTGCAAACAATTCGCCGCACGAGAAGGTCGCCAACCTCGTATAATGGTGGCGAAAATGGGACAAGACGGTCACGACCGCGGTGCAAAAGTGGTAGCAACAGGCTATGCCGACATCGGTTTCGACGTTGATATGGGTCCATTGTTCCAAACTCCGGAAGAGGCTGCAAAACAGGCTGTAGAAAACGATGTGCACGTGCTGGGCGTTTCGTCGCTCGCTGCCGGACACAAAACGCTTGTTCCGCAAGTGATTGCTGAACTCAAAAAACTTGGTCGTGAAGATATTATGGTAATTTGTGGTGGTGTAATTCCAGCGCAAGACTATGATTTCTTATATGAAGCAGGTGCGGTGGCAATTTTCGGCCCCGGTACTTCGGTGGCTAAGGCTGCAATTCAAATTTTAGAAATATTAATAGATTAATATTCTATTCATAATCATACATAATTGTTTGAAAACAAGAAAACCGTTGGAAGTACTCTTTCCAACGGTTTTTTTATTGCTCGCTTTTGTGATTTGAGTTTGATTAATGAACACTACTAACCCGAGTTCGATTAGTGATATGCTGATTGTTAATGCTATGAAAACTTCTCTTATTCTGGATTGCTTCGTTCCTTGCAATGACGCTCTTTTGTACGTCATGGCGAACGATAGTGAAGCAATATATACATAGTTGTGTTTAGTAATTATGGATATTCAAATCAATCAAATGGCTACAAAGTTCTTTTACTTTGTGTAGAGAAGAACTTAAAACTCCTTAACCAGCGCAAGAGTAGCTGCGTATGTAAATTCAGTTTTAGAACCGAATTCTTGTTTTACAACGCCACCAATTCCTATTGAATATCCCCGATATAGCATAAAATCCAATCCCACACCATAGCGTAATTCCGACAAAGAAAACGCTTCCTGTGCCGAAATTTCATTGAAACTTTCAATAAATACGGACGGAGAAAGCAGTGTTGCTTTTTTATAATACGAAATTTTTATACGGTTTCTGTCGGTAAAATGCCAACGTAAATCCTCCTCGTCTTTGATGTAGGTATCTTTATCTGTTTCAAATTTATTGCGGTACTGTATGCGAAAATTACCTATACGATAGCGATAAGCAAGACGTGTGGCAAACGAATGAACGGTGAAAAATCCTTGTTCACGATTGCGCTGTGCAAAACGATAGCTTACACCTATAGACAATGGTTTTATAATTTTGTACGACACTCCAAGTTCGCCGAAAATCGTTTTAAGTGGTTTGTCAAATTGCTGCCAGCGGGCTTCTGCGGTAGCATCTACACTAATTTTGCGTGTTAGCAATGTTTCGGTTTCAAAACTTGTCCACAATTCCTGAGCTTGCGCAAAGTAGGCGGTTGTCAATAAAAAAAATACGAAGAGGAATTTTTTCATTATTTAGAAGATAAGTGCTTCATTAAGAATTTTTCCATCGCTTACAACATATATTGTAACATCGCGCTCTCCCAGTCCCATTTCTATTTTATAGAAAGTTTGACTGCCTTTTACAATTTTATCCATGTCGTCAAAACGGTATTTCGGATATGCCGCTTTTGCTGCATTTTTAACAATGGAAGGCAGTTCTCCCTCGTGAATATCTTGTTTGTACGACAGTAAATTTCCTTCTTTGTCGTAATAAGCATAGAAATCTCTATCTTGAATTTCAAACTTAACTTTGTACAGTTCATTGTTACTTTCCCATTCTACATCGCGAAAATCGGAGAAATTTTGTTTGAAATTTTGCAATAAAACACCACTAACAACCACATCGTGATTAGGAGTGTTATTGTAATTTTGCACAAGTCGTGCAATTTCCGCATCGGAATGTTGTGTGGAAATCACTGGATTGTGAGTAGATGACGTGCAACTCACTAATGTTACAAAGAGCATACAGCACGCCGGTACTAAAAAAAATCTACACTGTTTCATAACTACAACGTTTTTTAAATATTCAAATAGTTCTCTATTTCGTTTGTGTTTAATCTGCATTATCATTGGATTGAGGCATTTCTGCCAAGTAATTGATTTTATTATCACGTTCGTAATAGTAAATTTGAATGCGAGCAGAATCGGTTAAAAAATTTACTTCGCCAATTTCTATTCTGTTTATTTCCAATCCGGTGCGTTGTTCCAAATCGGCTTTCAAATCATCGTAACGTTCGGGTTTTATCAAATCAATATTGTCGTAACGAATAAGTTTGTGCGATTCATGGCGTAAAAATATCTGACGTTCAAGTATGTAGGTTATAACAACTATTGCCAAATTGGCAAACAACAATTCGGCATAACTCGTCTTTTTATTGGAAAGCGCATTCACTACAGCCAAGCCGATTACAATAAATAAATAGGTCATTTCTTTTATCGGCATTTGGTCGGTGCGATAGCGAATAATGCCGAATACGGCAAATAAACCAAGGGCGAATCCGATTTGAATTTTCACACTTCCCAGCAAGTAACACAACAAAAATATGATACTCGAAATAAGTAAATAGGTGAACATATAATCACGGCGTTTGTGTATAGCAAAATACAAGAAACGCACAATAATTATAAGGAATATAAAATTGAACGAAAAGCGAATGAGGAGTTCCAATAAATCAGAACCAATAAATAAAGGGATACCAAAAAAACTTGTTTCCATACAGAGTTGAGTTATTAAATTTGTTTATATTTTTCTATGAGACGTAATTTTTTCTTAAAGTTGTTTTTCTTTATGTTGTCGTGTAAAGCAGCTGTTCCTATTGCGTATTTGCTCATGCCGGTTTGTTGAATTTTGTGCTTTTTGAGAATAGGCAACATCGACGACGTACCGGCAGATTTATCACGTTTGAGTTCTATAATGCAAATGTGTGAAAAATCAAGCGACTCATCTTTTTTGTATTGTCCTACCTGCAAATTCACATCAATAGTTACTCGCTCGGCATTTGTTAAATTAACCAGCGTTATGCGTTCGCATTGCACTGCAGTTTTGGGAAATAAATCGCAACTGTCAAACGGTGTGTGTTTGAGTAAAAACTCATTGGCTTCGGTCAAATTTTCGGAGAATTGAAATTGAGTCCGCTTTTTTTTCGTTACGCCCTTATTATTTTTAAATTTTATTTCCAAAAATTCGGTGAGGGTTGAACAGTACGTTCTGTGTCGCACTTTGTAGCGATTAACCCGTTTATTCTGATGTGCTAAGTACATACGATTATCAGGCGTATCAAAATACACCGTTTTATAGCTTTGATAAGGGGTTTCGTTGATATGCAACACCGAATATTCGGTTGCGGCATCGCACAATATAGCCTGCAATTTCGCTATGGGGAATACATATTTCGTATCGGTGCGAACGAGCAACTTTACCGAATCCATTTCGTTGAGCGAAATAGGTGGCATAGTATCAATAATAGGCTGAATGGCGTGTATTATACTACTCATTTGGGTAATACTCGTAAACGTAAGTGTTTATTTTAATTACTTTCCCAGCCGGATTATAGGTAGTTTTTTTAATTCTGTCGCCGTTAGCGTTATATTCAAATTCGGCACGAGAGATTAGTTTATCATCGGGACCATACGTGTGTTCTTCCGATTTTTTGTTACCCAAAAATGTTACAACGGTATATTCTTCCAATTTCCCATCTCTATATTTTTCTTCTCTGGTTTCTTTTCCTCGTTTGTTATATTCTATCTTTGCTTCAATTTTTTTGCCGGGAACTTCGCCGCGTTCAAATCTTTCTTCGTATTCTACACGTGATTTTTCGGTTTGTTTGTAGGAAACTTTTTGTGCGAACGTTGATAGCGAAACGCTCATTAGTACACTTACACAAAGGATTTTAATTGATATTTTCATACTGTAATGATATTAATTGATTTAAAATTTATTCAGTTTTAATTGTTTGATTTTTAGGTGCTATTTCTTATTGTATATTCTAAAAGGTTTTAGCACACGATGCTGATTGTTAGCAGCTATTTCTACAGTGTCACCCACTATGGGTTTCGTTTCAAAGTCTTTTCCACCATCAATAGCATATACACTATATGTAGCAGGAATTAAGTGTGAAAATTGAAATTCGCCGTTAGCATTGGTGCGAGCGCGTTCCAGTACCACGGGCGAGCCAACTAAGGTTAGGAAAATTTCAAAATCTTGAATAAAGTTGGTTGTATCCTCATCGGAATCGTGCAACGTGCGAACCGCACGTCCTCGTATCGAAGAACTTCCCTCGTCAAATTCCAAGAAACGATATATTATAATAGTATCGGCTTGAATTTTCGCCTTTCTTGAGTTGAGTGAGAGGTCTTTCTTTATTTCAACCTGAGCTCCCTTTACATTCAAAGTATCGTCCGACAAAGCAAAAACACTGTAATTGCCTTGTACCAAAAACGGAAATTCGTAACTTCCGTCGAATGAAGTACGCGTGTCGTTACCTACTGCGGTATTGCTACCATATAATATAAATACTCGTTCATCTTGCGCCGGTTGTGGACTGCCTATTAATTGATTATTGTGATAATTCACATTCTGCACCATAACCACTCCTTTAATTGATGCTAACCCGCCTTTACCTTCGTCTTTCGAGCATGCAGCAAGACCGAGGGAAAAAAGCACAAAAAATCCTATCTTAATAATGTTCATTGTGTGTATAAAAAATAATGAAACTCGAAATTTGCACAAATGTAATAATTTCTTAACAAACAATCGGAGGAAAAGAACAATTATTTTATGTGGTACTACATAATGAGGTAAAAACACCCATAAATGCTTTGTACTTTATTGTAATCACAAGAGTATTGCTGTATGCATTACATTAACAGTAGTGCTCGGTCGGTGCATAGCATTGAAACTCTATTCTCTAATCCCTACACTCTAATCCCTACAATAGAGTATGTACAGATTACCGTATCAAATTACAGTAAAAACACTTTTTGAAGACAACTAAGAA
The DNA here is from genome assembly GCA_031262005.1 of Bacteroidales bacterium. GTDB lineage: Bacteria > Bacteroidota > Bacteroidia > Bacteroidales > UBA1715 > WQTX01. Next base: position 419 of record JAISIO010000140.1, on the reverse strand, counting down.
GGGGCATTGTAAAATAATTAACACAAATGAATTTGTAAAAAATATTGAAACTCAATTTTTTACAAAACATACAAAAAAATATTTTAAAAAACTTGTAGAAAAATTTGGTCAGTTCAAAAAAAAAGTACACTTTTGCAATCCCAAAAACGAAGTAATAGTGCTTCGCTTAACGCCGAGAGAGGCGTCCTTGCTTTGGGAAGAGAATAAGTTCATTGAAAAAATATAAGGTTGAATTTCAAATTTATTTTTGAGATAACCATGAAATGGGTTTAAAAGCGTTAAAATTTGAGTACATACTTTTTGTGAAGACAAACAAAAATAATTTTTACAACGAAGAGTTTGATCCTGGCTCAGGATGAACGCTAGCGGCAGGCTTAACACATGCAAGTTGCGGGGCAGCACGTCTTCGGATGGTGGCG
>JAISIO010000122.1 GCA_031262005.1 Bacteroidales bacterium | reverse complement strand
GCGTTGAAAAGCACTCGTGAGGTAAACGAGTCTGTCCAATACATTTGCATTTCTACTATAAATTGTCTGCCGTTGGTATCTACACAGTGCACATCAACTATGGAATTACGGTTTTCGGGAATTTCGGGTGTGAGTTCTGCCGGCAAATACTCTATGCTTTCTATGGGCACATCTAACGGCAACATACTATTAAGCAAACTCATACACAGGTGTCTGTGTTTTCCGAATATGCAATAGAACGTTAAATCGTTTTTAGGGTCTAAGTAACGAGGCATAGGTAAGTATAATTTGTTGGTTATTAATTATGTGTAAAGATAAAAATATTTCTGTATTCAAAAATAGAATAATGTATGCACGATTGGTGCGAAACGGTATTATCACTGTGAGGGGAAATTTTTCATTAGCAAGGAGGTATGCCTCCTTGTTATACGTAGCGTTCACAGGGTTGCATTCCTACGGAATGCAGAGAGGGGAGATACGGCATTTCTACCGATAGATATTCCCTACGGGAAATGGCTACGTACAACAGATACGTTACGGTTTTTTCTTATTTCGTTAAGAATGCCTCTATCGGTAGAAATGTGCCTCCAAGCATAGGGCATTCCGTTAGTAATATCTCTATCGGTAGAAATGTAGCACCAAGCACACAGCATTCCATTAGGAATGCGTCTATCGGTAGAAAATGTAACCCACCATACACACGGCATTCCGTAGGAATGCAACCTGCTGTTCCACTCAAAACGCCATAGAGCGTAATGTCAATTAAAAAATTATAGATTACGATTAATTTTTTAATCTCTAAATTGATTTGTATCTTTGTCGCAAAAAGATTTCAATACGCTTTTATTCTCAATAACTACATTATGATGAAATTGTTACAGACTACCATTTGTGTGTTTTGCATAGCAATAACTACTGCATTGGCACAACAAACGCCTGCACACATTCCACAGACCGACTCGCTACAAACCACACATCCCGATAGTGTGCTCTTTACCAATTTCAATACGAATTTAGATAGTTTGATAAATTTGTATTATGTCAAACAATCGCAATATTGGAAATATCTCAATCGTCCGCCGGGAGAAATAGCATCAACGGAAGTTCCTGACTTTTCCTCCGAAATTTACAAGCAGCGCATTGCCGAAATTCCTACCGTAATACCGCTTGCTTACAACGAACAAGTGCATTCATACATCAATGTGTATGCTTTCAAACGTCGCAGTCAAGTGGAAATTATGATGGGGCTTGCTGAGTTCTATTTTCCTATGTTTGAAGAGGTTTTTGAACAATACAATGTGCCGCAAGAATTAAAATATTTGGCAATTATAGAATCGGCACTCAATCCGCGAGCAACTTCGCCGGTGGGTGCTGCCGGATTGTGGCAATTTATGCCCGCCACAGGAAAAATATATCGTCTTGAAGTCAATTCATTGATAGATGAGCGGCGCGACCCAGTGAAATCAACTGTTGCAGCAGCGCAGTATTTGGGTACGTTATACAGCATATTCAATGATTGGCTTCTTGCCATAGCTGCCTACAATTGCGGACCTGGTAATGTTCGCAAAGCAATAGTGCGTTCGGGCGGAAAAACCAATTTTTGGGATATTTACTACCACCTGCCGAAAGAAACTCGTGGCTATGTGCCGGCATACATTGCGGCATATTATGTGTTTGAACACCACGACGATCACAATTTGTGGGCACGCGAAATTCACCAATTTCCGGTGAATGTGGATACATTGCAAATTACGCAACGTATTCATTTACAGCAAATAAGTGAAGTTCTCAATATGCCCTTGCAATTATTGCAGGATATTAATCCGCATTGCCGCACGGGTGTTTTTCCGTATAGCGAACGGGCAACTACACTGTATTTACCCATGAATTACGTATCACCGTTTTTGCAATTCCAAGATTCGATTTTTGCCTACAACGATAGTATTTTATTTCACAATAAAAACCTTATGGCTTCGCCGGGGCACAATTCGGGAACGGGGTTAGCGGTAGCCGGAAATAAAACTATTGTGTATTACTATGTAAAACAGGGCGATAATCTTGGGTTGATAGCCAAATGGTACAACGTGTCGGTGCAGGATTTGAAAACGTGGAATTCTATGCGAAGCACAAAGTTAAGCATCGGCAAAAAATTAGCTGTAGAAGTGCCTTCGGAATATCGAAATTATTATTCCAAAATAACATCAATGAGTTTGGCGCAGAAACAAAAACTGACACGACCTACCGCTGCGCAAAAAAACACAGTCGCCGTAGCGCACACAACTACCGCAAAAAGCCCCAATAATCAAACTACTATCAAACAGGCAAGCGACGGGAAAAACTATCTATATCACACCGTTGTGGCGGGAGAAACCTTGTATTCCATTGCTCAAAAATACGACGATGTAACTATCAACAGTTTGCGAACCCTGAACAATATGGGAAATTCGAGCAAATTGAGTATTGGAATGAAATTGAAAATAAAGGAAATGTAAGACCTTTCCGTAAAAGGCGCAAATAGTGCCAATGATGTAACTTGTAACAAAATGACGAAAACTACTTTTAATACTATTGTAGCACAACCGCAAACTCCTTCCGAAGAGAAGGGGAGAGCCATTGAAATAATGTCGCCCGTAGGCTCTTACGAATCGCTTATGGCAGCCATACAAGCAGGTGCCGGTTCGGTATATTTTGGTATAGAACAATTGAATATGCGTTCGCGGTCTGCAAATAATTTTACTACCGAAGACCTTACCAATATTGTGAACATTTGCAACGAACACGGCGTGAAATCATATCTTACCGTCAATACTATTATTTTCGATAATGATATGGAAACGCTGCACACTATATTGCAAACAGCCAAAGAACACAATATTAGTGCAGTGATTGCCAGCGATATTGCAACTATTTTGTGCGCTCGCAAGTATGATATAGAGGTACATATTTCCACACAATTGAATATTACGAATTTTGAAGCAGTGCAATTTTATGCACAGTTTGCCGATGTAATTGTTTTAGCTCGCGAAATGACTTTGCCGCAGGTGAAAAAAATAGCCGAAGCGATAAGAACACACAATGTGTGCGGTCCATCGGGCGAATTGGTGCGTATAGAAATGTTTGTTCACGGTGCATTGTGCATGAGTATTTCGGGGAAATGTTATTTGAGTTTGCACGAGCAAAACTATTCTGCCAATCAGGGGGCTTGCTTGCAAACCTGCCGCAAAGGCTATATTGTTACCGAAAAAGAAAGCGGCAACGAACTCGAAATAGACAACGAATATATTATGTCGCCTAAAGATTTGTGCACAATTGGATTTTTGGACGAAATGCTTGATGCTGGTGTGCAAGTTTTGAAAATAGAAGGACGCGCCCGCAGTGCCGAATACGTAAAAACCGTTACGCAGTGTTACCACGAAGCGGTGGAAGCCATCGCCGACAAAACATACAGCGAGGAAAAAATTGCCACTTGGAAAACGCGCCTTTCGCAGGTATTTAATCGCGGTTTTTGGAATGGCTACTATTTGGGGCAACGTTTGGGCGAATGGAGCAAAAACTATGGTAGCGAGGCAACTACTCGAAAAATGCGTGTAGGAAAATGCACAAATTTTTTCTCAAACCTGAGCGTAGCTGAATTTTTGATGCAATCGGACGAATTACATATTGGCGACGAAATTCTAATAACCGGCACTACTACCGGCGTGGTGGAATGCACAATTGACGAAATGCGGGTAAACCTGCAAAAGGTTGAAAAAACGGAAAAAGGCGAGAGTTTTTCAATGCAGGTGCCGGTGAAAATTCGTCGGGGCGATGAGCTTTATAAAGTGATTAGTGTTTAGTGATTAATGGTTAGTGATCAATGATTAGTATATAAATACTGACTTCTTACGAACAGGGTTTGACTACGCTCAGCAACCACCTTGCAATGACCTATAAAAAAGTGTCATTGCGAACGATAGTGAAGCAACCGGAGCAAAGCGGAGCTCAACGAAGTTAATCCGGAATAAGAAAAATTAACAACTGGCATATTACTAATTGAACTTAGGTTGTCAGAACAAACTGCCCTGATTGGCTCCTTCCCATTTGGTAGCGTCGGGTGTAGGTGTTTTTTCGCTTGTATCGTCTTCCGAATTTTCTTTGCTTGTCGTACCGTCATCTTCGTTTGAAGTTTTGTTAAGCGGTTCGCCAAAAATCATAGTGCCTATTGTAAATGTTGAAACTCGTTTGCCGCGTGCTTTCACACCTTTTACGCCTATAAATTCGTCTACGTCAATCAATTCCGGTTCACGAGTGGCGTGTTTGCCGGTGAAATTAATTTGCAATTGTGGGTAGGTGTCGTCGTTCACAAGAATGAGTTTCGATTGAGCGTGGTCGCCTATAAAACTGACGTATTTCGCAGTTTCTTCAATTTCAAAGCGTTTGATGTAAATATTGTCTTGTTCGGCATCGAAAAACACTGCTGTCCAAATTTTTGAACTATCGAATTTTTCTATGGTGTGAATGTCAATTTCGTAGTGATTGCTTAGGTCGAAGGTTGTGAGCGTATATTTTCCGTCTTTGGTAATCACAAGAATTTTATCGGAACCTTTAAATTCGCCCAAGAAATCGCCGTAACCACTGTCGTTTAGGCGTTTGGTTTCGGGGTTGTAATAAATTTTTCGTCCGCCGAGAGTAGACACACCTTCTTCTATTTTGAGAATTTTCAGCGTTGGGTGTTTGGTGAGAATATTCCCCAACGAACTGCGTCCTTTGATTGCCTGAGTACTAAAATCTATCTCGAATACATTTTTGCGCAGGCGCACATTCGGGCGTAAATATACTTTGATAATTTCCGCCTCGCCATTCGGATTTGCGCTGAAATACAGTATTTTAGAATTTTTTTCTCCTCTCGTAACGTTGTATTCTTTATCGCGGGTAATGCCCGTAACGTTAAAGCGTTTCATATACACAATGCCCGTTTTTCCGTCGCGGTAGGCAGCGTTGTAAATGGTGCGTTCGTCGTTTTTGCGGAACACGCCGATATGAATAATATTTTTTCCGAAAAAAGCTTTTTCCGAAACTTTCGATATTCGGTACGAACCATCTTGCATAAATACAATAATGTCGTCAATATCAGAACAATCGCACACAAATTCGTCTTTTTTCAAACTTGAACCCACAAAACCGTCGGCATAATTTGCATACAGTTTTGTGTTTGCAATCACAACTTGAGTAGCTTCAATTTGCTCAAAATTGCGAATTTCGGTTTTACGTTCACGCCCGGCACCGTATTTTTTAAGAATTTGGGTGAAATAGTTAATCGTGTAATCTACAATATGTTCGAGGTGGTTTTTAACCTCTTCCATTTCAAAATCAATCTCTTTTAGATGTTCGTCGGCTTTGAACGAACTGAACTTTGAAATCCGTTTGATAGGAATGTTCGAGAGTGTAACACAATCCTCACGGGTAACGGCTCGCCAAAAGTTTTTGACGTGCGGAGCCAAACCTTTGTCTATTGTGGTTAAAATTTCCTCCTCGGTTTTACACGGTTTGATTAATTCGTAGACTTCTTTTTCAATAAAAATTTTCTCCAGCGATGTTTTAATCCACTCTTCTTTCAATTCGTGCATACGAATTTCCAATTCTTGACGCAGCAAATCGCGCGTGTTATCGGCAGAAATGCGCAAAATTTCGCTTACGCCAATAAATTGCGGATGTTTGTCTAAAATAACGCTCGCATTGGGCGAAATTGAGATTTCACAATCGGTAAACACATACAGTGCATCAATGGTTTCGTCGGGCGATACGCCGGCGGGCAAATGCACCAAAATCTCGACATTGGCAGCTGTGTTGTCGTCCACTTTTTTGATTTTTATGGTGCCTTTATCGTTGGCTTTCAGTATGCTGTCTATAATTTGCGACGTGGTGCGGCTAAACGGCACATCGGTTATGGCAAGGGTTTTGTTATCGACTTTTGTAATTTTTGCACGCACTTTTATTGAGCCGCCGCGCAAACCATCGTTATATTTGCTCACGTCAATCATACCGCCGGTTGGGAAATCGGGGTAGAGTTCAAAACTTTCGCCTTTCAAATATTTGATGCTTGCTTCCAGAAGTTCTATAAAATTGTGAGGCATAATTTTACTTGCCATACCCACTGCAATACCCTCCACGCCTTGTGCAAGCAGTAGCGGGAATTTTACGGGCAGCGTTACAGGCTCTCGGTTTCTGCCGTCATACGATGCTTTCCATACGGTAACTTTGGGATTGAACACTACGTCGAGCGCAAATTTGGACAAACGTGCTTCAATATATCGTGAAGCAGCAGCACGGTCGCCGGTAAAAATATTTCCCCAGTTTCCCTGCATATCTATCAGCAAATCTTTTTGCCCCAAACCAACCAACGCATCACCAATGGAGGCATCGCCGTGTGGGTGAAATTGCATGGTGTGTCCTATAATATTGGCAACTTTATTGTAACGCCCGTCGTCCATGCGTTTCATGGAATGCAAAATGCGACGTTGCACGGGTTTCAATCCATCGTTCACGTATGGTACGGCACGTTCCAAAATTACATACGAAGCATAATCCAAGAACCAATTTTCGTAATGTCCCGATAGATAGGTAATGTGTCGAGCACCGGTTTCAGGCTGCTCCTGTGTAATTTCGTTTGTTTGCAATTCTTGTTCGTCGCTCATAATTTGTAGAGGGAAAATATTTTACAGCAAAAATAGAAATAAATTGTAAATTATTCAGTATGCTTGCAGACTAAACATAATCATTATGAAAAAAACA
>JAISIO010000087.1 GCA_031262005.1 Bacteroidales bacterium | reverse complement strand
GGAACGCTTGAATTGCTGCTCACCATGCCGCTCAGTAATGTGTCTATAGTGTTGGCAAAATATTTTGCAGCACTTATATTATTGTGCGTAGCTTTGTTACCCACAGTGTTGTATGTAGTTACGGTGTATGCTTTGGGAAGCCCTCCCGGAAATTTAGATATAGGGGCAACCATAGGTTCATACGTCGGATTGATTTTTTTGGGAGCGTTGTACATTGCCATAAGTATTTGGGTATCATCGCTTACCGATAGTCAAATTATAGCGAGTATAGTGTCGGCAGCTTTGTGTTTTGTGTTTTTCCTTGGCTTCGATTTTATTGCCGAAATTAGTAACGGAGCTACTTTAAAACATATCATTTCGTATATAGGTATTCGTCAGCATTACGATTCTATCAGTCGTGGTGTTATTGATACGCGCGATATTGTGTATTTTGTGAGTTTTATAACATTGTTTTTATACCTTACATCGCTATCGGTAGCGCGTATACGGAAATAGATTTATTTTAGACACAAGACACAAGACTTTTAGACATAAGACACATACAAGACTTTTAATCAGTATGAAAAAACTAATTGCATTCCTATTTTTTGTAACCGTAGCATTGGTACACACGGTGGCGCAAGAAAATTCTGATGACATGATGATACTACCACCCGTAATTGACGAACCGATGATTGTGGACGGGGAAGCGATATACCAATCCCCCGACGTGGAAGCAGAATATCCGGGCGGGATACCTGCTCTACATACGAAATATTTTATTGAAAATCTCAGGTATCCTTCATTGGCAGTAGAACAAGGTATTCAAGGCATAGTGATAGTTGAGTTCATTGTAAAAGCCGATGGTACTATTGATAATGTGAAACTTGTAAAGGGAGTACACCCAAGTTTGGATAATGAGGCACTACGTGTGGTAAGCATGATGCCTCAATGGACTCCTGCAAAAGTTAATAACGAAAATGTTTCTTCGTATGTCCAATTGCCCGTACAATTCAAACTTGCGGAAAAACCGAAAGCCGAAACTCTTCAAAACAACCCAAAACGTAAAAAAAGATGAGAAAAGGAAAATTTTTACGTTCCATATTTGTTGTACTTATTATAGTTGTAGTGTGCAATATTGTAGGTAATTCGTTCTACAAACGTTTTGACCTCACACAAGATAAACGCTACACGCTTTCGCCTGCAAGCCGCGAAATTTTGCAAAATTTGAACGACAGTATTCGATTTTCGGTGTATTTGCACGGCGATTTGCCGGTGGCATACAGCAAAATGAAGCGAGAAATAAGCGATATGCTCAATGAAGTTCAACGTATTGGCGGTTCGCATATCGAAATTTTGTTTTTAGACCCTCTGCAAAAGGCTAAAACCGATAAAGAAAAGCAGGCAATCTATCAAAGGCTTGTAGAGAATTACGGATTGATGCCTACACCAATTTCAAAAGAAAATAGCGAGGGAAAAATAGAACAACAATTGATTTTTCCGAGTATGATTGTCTCAACTCCACAACAATTTGTGCCGGTTAATTTACTTGCTTCGGCAACAGGAGCAACGCTCGAAGAACAAATTCATAGCGCATTGCAACAGCTTGAATACCAGGTTGTAAAAAGTATAAAACAACTAACTTCTTCTGAGCGCAAAACCGTAGCATTTATTACTAATCATGGCGAATATCCGTATCAGTTTGTGTACGATTTTACCATGTCGTTGCGTGAAAGTTACAATGTGGAACGTATAACCACGCAGCAACTGTGGGATTCTCTTGCGAAATACACGGCAGTGGTGTTAGCGCAGCCACTTACGGAGTTCTCCGACAGTAGTAAATTTATTTTAGACCAATATTGTATGCGTGGCGGTTCTATTTTGTTTGCTTCGGACAATGCCGATTTTGATGCCACTGCTTTGCAACAAGCTCCTGCGGTAGATGTACTTCCTCGTAATCTGAATGTGAGCGATGTGCTCTTCAATTGGGGCGTGCGCATCAATCCTACAATTTTGATTGACCGCCAAAGTGCAAAAATAGCATTTAATGTGAATCCTCCCACTATGACACCACGCTTTGAAGCGGCACCGTGGTATTATTATCCGCTTTTGCGTCCGGCAAAAAATGCTCACGCCATAACCACCAATATTGATGTGGTAAAAGCTGAATTTGCAAGCAATGTTGATACGGTGGAAGGTAATGGTTTTATTCGTAAAACCGTTCTGCTCGAATCGTCTTCGCGAGCGCGCACTATTGGTTTGCCCAACACAATAGGCTTCGATATTTTGAAAATTCCGCCTACCGACGAGTTTTTCAATCGCTACAATCTTCCGGTTGCCGTGCTTTTAGAAGGACAGTTTAATTCGCTCTATGCCAATCGTCAAGCACCATTTGCAGTGCAAAAAAATGCGCAATTAAAACAATCGCTCGACGATGCTAAAATTATTGTGATTGGCGATGGAAGCATTATGAAAAACGAAATAGATGCCACCACCGGACGACCACGACCATTGTATTATTACACCTATTTTGCGGTGGATAAACGTAATTATTTCGGTAATAAAGAATTTTTGCTCAATGCTATGGATTATTTGTGCGGCGAACACGATTTGCTGACCATTCGTGCCCGTGAATTTAAAATACGCTTGCTCAACAAAAATCGTATACACAATGAAATAGCTTATTGGAAAATGTTTAATATAGTGCTTCCGATTTTACTCGTGGTAATTGCGGGAGTTATACTTTATATAGTACGCACTCGAAAATATGTAAAAAAACATGTTAGCAAAACGAATAATTCCTTGTCTTGATATAAAAGACGGCAGAACGGTAAAAGGCATAAATTTTGAAAGTTTGCGTGATGCCGGCGACCCCGTAGAATTGGGTGCGCTCTATGCTGCGCAAGGTGCCGACGAATTGACTTTTTTGGACATTACTGCCACACTCGAAGAGCGCGATACGTTTGTGGAATTGGTCAGAAAAATAGCTCAACACATCGACATTCCCTTTACGGTGGGCGGTGGTATAAAATCAATAGCTGAAGTAGCCGCATTACTTGCCGCCGGAGCCGATAAAATCAGCATCAATTCGGCTGCAGTATACAACCCGCAGTTGATTACCGATTTGGCAAAAGAATTCGGTTCACAATGTGTGGTGGTAGCCATTGACACCAAATCGTACAACGATAAAGATAAAGTGCATACGCACGGCGGTAAAAAACCAACCGATATACTCACCTTAGACTGGGCAAAAGAAGTGTATAATTTGGGCGCAGGCGAAATTTTGCTAACTTCGATGGACCACGATGGAGTAAAAACCGGTTTTGCTTGCGACATTACACGAAGTATTTCCGAAGCGATCAATATTCCGGTAATAGCATCGGGTGGAGCAGGCAGAATGGAAGACTTTAAAGAAGTGTTTGAAACCGGAAAAGCTGATGCAGCTTTGGCAGCAAGTATTTTCCATTTCAAAGAAATTGCAATTTCCGACCTGAAACACTATTTGCGAGAACAGAACATTCCTATACGATAGTAGCCATGTTCGGATACTAAGTATTGAAAAATGGTATATATTTGCATTGAAAAAAACTAATTATCATGGCAACCATAACAAAAGTACCGTCAAACACAACCGCAAAAGTCGGACGTGTCATACAATGGGGACTACCATCTGCTGACGGTGTGCCTGCAACGCAAGAGGAATTTTGCGCAATGATACGAGAAGCGGAAAAAAGCGAATCTATGACGTTTGAACAATTTCAAGGTGAAATGCACGAATGGCTACAAAACAACTTGTAAATATTGGATCTCCGGTACAACTGAAAATCAAACGTGCTTTTAAAAACACTCTCTCGAAAGAAGTTTTACCATATACAATGGAACATTTTGGTACGGTAGTCGGCGTACAATTTCTAAACGAAATATATAATCGCATTTTGATGCTTTATACGATGCCTAATGCTAATCCTAAAAATTCTAATATTACAAGTACAAAAAACATTACATATCGAAATATTATATTTAAAAAATATCCGTTTATTGCGGTATATTCTGTACAGAACAATGTGGTTACCGTAATAAATATCATAAGTACATCACAAAGCCCTCAACAGCAAACAAAAATTATAAAACAAAGTTTAAAAGAACAATAAATTTTACAAATCAAATGAATATAAATTTCACAAAATCCCCCGACGGATTAATTCCTGCAATTATACAAGATGCACACACGCAAAAAGTGCTTATGCTTGGTTTTATGAACCAAGAAGCAGTGGAAAAAACCGAGCAAACGAAAAAAGTTACGTTTTACAGCCGCACACGCCAAACGTTGTGGACAAAAGGTGAAACATCGGGTAACTTTTTACACGTAGTTTCTATCCACACCGACTGCGATAACGATACGCTTCTTATAAAAGTTCGTCCCGATGGACCAACCTGCCACACGGGTAACGATACTTGCTTTGAAGAAAAAAATGATAATGCAACGGATTTTTTGCTCCAGTTGGAACGTGTGATTCAAGCCCGTAAACAAAGTCCGGTTGCGGGTTCATATACCAATAAATTGTTTGACAAAGGTGTCAATAAAATTGCGCAAAAAGTAGGCGAGGAGGCAGTGGAATTGGTAATAGAAGCCAAAGATGATAATGAAGAATTGTTTTTGGGCGAAGCTGCCGATTTAATGTATCATTATTTGGTATTATTAACACAAAAAGGCTATGCCCTGAGCGATGTGGTAGCAGTGCTTGAAAAACGACATAAGTAATAAATTAAAGTTTTTTTATGGTACTGTATAAAATTTTTTTTATACTTGCAGAAACATAAACAAATTTTAACCATTATGCAAAAGTACTCTACAGAAGAAATAGTTGCTACAAGTGAACATTTTGAGACGCTTACTCCCGAGGAAAAGGAACTGCTTTGTCAAAAATCAACTGTTTTACAATACAAAAAAGGCGAGGCAATCTGTAAACAAGGAGCGTTTGCCAATCACATAATGTTAATTACCGAAGGATTGGTAAAAACCTATCTTGAAAGTTCAAATGATAAAAATCTTATCATCTCGTTCATCACGCCAACTAATTGGATTGAATTGGCAAGCATCTACGATGAAAACTTTTTGTTGAGTGTGGCTGCCGTAAAAGATTCTAAAGTAATGCTTATAGATAAAACGGCATTTATGGAACTCATTACCGCAAACTCGGTGTTTTCCAACGGAATTGTGAAGCAGTTAACCTTGAACAAAAAACATTATTTCAAAAAAATAACCAGTTTGGGTAACAAACAATTACATGGTCGTTTTGCCGATGCTTTGTTGTATTTGAGCAAAGAAGTGGCTCTCAGTAATATTATTAACTTAGGTATTACTCGCAAAGAAATGGGTGAGTATGCTGGTATTTCTACTGAAAGTGCCATTCGTTTGCTTTCAGAGTTAAATCACGATGGAATCATTGAATTAGAAGGTAAAATTATAACCATATTGAAAGAAAACCTTCTTATTAAATTAAGCCAAATCGGTTAAACGTATTTACTAATCAAAGGTTTGAAAATGTGATGGTTTAATAAAAATACTTGAAATTGAACTGCTTTATGATCAAATCTCTATATTCTTGAATTGCAATGCAAACTCTTCAAAATCTTAATCCTCAAAATGTATGGAAACATTTTGAGGATATTTGTTGTATACCCCATCCGTCGAAACATGAACAAGCTCTGTGCGAACACATTATCCAGTTTGCCAAAAATCATAAATTGGCATACAAAAGCGATGCGGTGGGTAATATTGTGATTACCAAACCGGCAACCGCTGGTATGGAAAACCGCAAAACGATTATTTTGCAGGCACACGTGGATATGGTGCCGCAAAAAAATGCCGATACCGAACATGATTTTTTGTGCGATGCTATTCAACCTCGCATAGTGGGTAACTTCGTAAAGGCTACCAATACTACTCTTGGTGCCGATAATGGTATAGGCATAGCGGTTATTTTAGCCATTTTGGAAGCAACAAACATTGAACACGGAACTATTGAAGCGTTTTTTACCGTTGATGAAGAAACGGGTATGACAGGTGCGGAAAACACTGCACCCGATTTTTTGACAGGTAGATTCATGGTGAATACCGATAGCGAAATTGAAAATGAAATTACGCTTGGTTGTGCAGGAGGCTTGAATGCAAATTTTAAATTTTTATATACCGAAACACCCGTTCCCGATAATTTTACAGCATTTAAAGTGAAAATTTCACGACTAAGTGGAGGACATTCAGGTTTTGAAATTTATGAAAATAGAGCACACGCCAATGCGCTTATTACTGACATTGCTCTCAAAGCTGTGCAAAAATTTAATGCTCATATTTCTTGTATCAGTGGTGGAACTATGCGTAACGCAATTCCTCGAGAGGCAGAAATTTGTGTGACAATTCCACAGGAACGAACCGAGCAATTTGAAAATTTCGTAAGTGAAATGGCAGTAGTTTTAAAAAATATATATGCCGAAACAGACCCAATTCTTTCATTGCAGTGTGAGCACATTGAGTTACCTGAAACTGCAATAGAACCAACACGAATGTTGCAAATTGTGCAATTTCTTACACAATTGCCGCAAGGCGTAATAAGTGTAGAACAGCAAACAGCAGCAATGGTGCGCACTTCAAATAATATTTCAATTATTGCAACACAAGGTGCCGCTATTGAAATTCAGTGTTTGCTCCGTAGCTCCGATAATGATGAAAAACAAACATTGGCTCGGTGTATGCAGCAACTTGCTGAACTGTATGGTGGCACAGCCATATTCGATACCGATTATCCTGCATGGCAACCGGTGTGGAACTCCGAATTATTGGAAATTACGACACAGGCACTGCAAATAATTTACAACCAAACTCCTCAATTGTGCGTTGTGCATGCAGGTTTGGAATGTGGTATTTTAGGGGAAATTTTTCCTGATATGGAATTTGTGTCAATTGGTCCTCGCATAAACAATCCTCACTCTCCTGATGAGGAGGTCGAAATTGCTTCGGTGGAGCGATTTTTTAATGCTGTTTGCGAGATTTTGAAACTATCTCCCAAGAAATAAATAGGAGTCAGGAAATAGGAGATAGGAAATTGAAAATGCAAACGGCAAGAATAGATTTAGAAACAGATGTATGTCGAGTTGTAGTGTGTTCGTTTGCCGATGTTGATTGCTCGCAAGTAGAACTGATTTTAACCGATGACGAACAAAAACGATTTCAAACGCTTGTGGGAAAACGACAACAGGAATTTGCTGCTACACGCACTCTATTATATGCACTCTTGGGCAGTAGCTACGAGCACATTCGTTACACTGCCGAGGGAAAACCGTATTTACGAAACTACAATATAAGTATTAGTCATTCAAAGCATTATTGCGCAATTATTCTGAATTCTCAAGCACAGGTTGGCATTGATATAGAAGAATTTCGACCAAAAATAGCGCAGCTTGCACCACGATTTATGACCGATGCAGAACTACAGCAATTTACAACGATAGAGCAACAAACGCTTGTATGGTGTGCCAAGGAAGCGTTGTTTAAATATAGCAATGCAGGTTCCGATTTGCGTAGGTATTTCCATATACATTCCATTGACGGGAATAGTGAAAAAGGGTGCATTTCGGCAGAAATAAAAAGTAACACTATGACAGGTTTGCACGAATTATTCTATTTGCAAAATCCTGATTTTTATTTGGTATGGATATAACGTGGTGGCGGCAAACTTAGAACGATATTTTTTAAGTTTTTGCAACCGAATATCAATAAAAAAATATACTTTTGCGAGATAAATATTTAATAAACTTAAAACAAAAAAATCATGAGAAAATTA